>JAOUGY010000178.1 GCA_029865445.1 Acidimicrobiia bacterium
CCAGCCGTCCGGTGTCGATCGTAACGATCGAAGACCCCATCGAAGTGTTGTTCCCAGACAAGGTCGGGGTCGTCACCCAGCGTGAGGTCGGTGTCGACACGGTGAGCTACTCGGAGGCGATTCGTCGTGCCATGCGACAGGATGCCGACGTGATCATGCTGTCGGAGATCGTCGACGGCGAGACGGCGCAAGCCGCCATCGGTGCCGCCGAAACCGGCCACCTGGTGCTGGCGGCCATGCACACGGCCGACCCCGCCGACACCATCGAGCGGTTCGTCAACTTCTACCCGACGTCCCTGCAGTCGACGGCCCGGTCCCAGCTCGGCGCCTACCTGAAAGCGATCATCTCTCAGCGGCTCATCGACTCCACCAATGGTGGCCGGGTGATGGCGGCGGAAGTTCTCACCGGGAACAACCGGATTGCGGAGCTGGTCAATGCCGGAGCCAAGGCCGACGCCTTCGTCGAGATGATGCGCGAAAGCGAGTTCTTCGGGATGCAGACTTTCGATCAGGCGGTGCTCAACCTGGTGAAGGAACAGCGCGTTGCGGTCCCGACGGCGTTGCCCTTCGTTCGCAACTCCCACGAGTTCCGGGCCAAGGCGATGGAAGCGGGCATCGAAGTCTGATCGACCTGCGGCCGGGCCCACGGGCCCACGAGGCGCTTGTTGTGCGGTGATTCTCCTGGTTGACTTGGGCCCATGATCCCCGACCGCCTTCGATGGTTGGTCGAGCCGGGGAGCTCACCGGTCGAGCTCGGTGAACGATTCAGCGCCGCAGGGAAGGTCCTCTACCTGGTGGGCGGATCCGTTCGCGACGCCTTCCTCGACCGGCCGAGCCCCGACCTCGACTTCACGACCGATGCGCACCCCGACGAGGTGAAACGCCTGGTCGAGGGTTGGGCCGATGCCGTCTACACCATGGGTGAGGCGTTCGGCACGGTGGGCGTGCGGCGGGGCGACGACATTTTCGAGATCACCACCTTCCGGTCCGAGGTGTATCGGGAGGAGTCCCGCAAACCCCACGTCGCCTATTCGGACAACATCGAGGAGGACCTGTCGCGTAGGGATTTCGCGGTCAATGCCATGGCGCTCAGGATTCCCGACGCGGAGTTGGTGGACCCTTACGGCGGGATGCTCGACCTGGCCCGGGCCGTGTTGCGAACCCCTCTCGATCCGCACGTGTCTTTCTCGGATGATCCCTTGCGAATGCTCCGGCTGTTCCGGTTCCAGGCCACGCTTGGATTCATCCCGGACCCCGCGGCATTGGAGGCGGTCGCCGAGATGGCCGAGCGACTGTCGATCGTGTCGGCCGAGCGCATACGGGACGAGTTCTCGAAACTGCTGGAGGCCGACGACCCGGGGCCCGCGTTGTCGGGGCTCGTGCGGAGCGGACTGGCCGATGTTTTCGTCCCCGAGCTGTCGCTGCTGGAGATGGAGATGGATCCGCTCCACCGGCACAAGGACGTGCTGGCGCACACGATCGCCGTGACCCAGAAGGCGTCGCCCAGACTCAAGCTCCGGCTGGCGGCGCTGCTCCACGATGTGGGCAAACCCGAGACCCGCCGGTTCGTTCGGGGCGGGGTGACGTTTCACCACCACGAGGTGGTGGGTGCCCGTATGGCCCGAGATCGACTGCGGGCGCTGAGATATCCGAAGGAGATCGTGGACGACGTCTCGCAGCTCGTGTTCCTCCATCTGCGCCCGCACACGCTCAAACTCGGCTGGACCGATTCGGCGGTTCGTAGGTACGTTCGCGATGCCGGACCGATCCTGGAGGACCTCAACGAGTTGGTGCGCTGTGACGTGACGACGGCGAACGAGAAGCGGGCGCAGACGATTCAGCGGCGGATCGACCAGCTCGAGGCGCGGATCGAGGAATTGAGAGAGCAAGAGGAGATCGACAGGCTCCGCGCCCCGATCGACGGCAATGACGTGATGCGATTCCTCGGGTTGGCGCCGGGCCCCAAGGTGGGGGAGATCATGAATCTGCTCCTCGAGAAGCGCGTCGAGGATGGCCCCTATTCGGAAGCCGAGGCCTACGACATCGTCTTGGCCTGGGCCCGTGAATCAGGCCTCCCCACCCCCGATGTCGAAAACCCTGGGTAACAGACACCGCTGAGCGAAGTCTCCAGCCCGCGGATTGCGGTTTCGCACGGATCTGGGGCGCTTCGGTTGATTCGATCATTCGAGTTGGGTATCGACCACCGGGCCCTCGGAGGTGAGTTCGCCGACCAGGTCGTACCAGGTTGGGCCGCCGTCTTCGATCCTCTCTGTGCAGTCCGAACACTCCAGGTCCACGATCCACGCCGTCTGCGGAGGCGAGGCAGGCTCATTGGGTACGGCGACGAGGACGATGCGGCGCCCGTCGAAGTCATGAATCGACGCATATGGACGCTCCTCCGTCCCCACGGGGATGTCCAGCAGGTCCTCTCCGGTCGCGGCGTCCTCGACCACGAGCCTCGGAAGGTCGAACGGCGGAAGGGGTTCGCCGGCCTCGCCCCGTTCCACCCCCGACCAGTCAGGGGCGACGATGAAGGCCCGGCGCCCCTGAGCCGAGAACGTCTGATGATCGTACGTCCTGGCGCCCTCAGGCGCAGTGGTCTCGGCGCCGGTCTCCAGCTCGAACCAGCGAACCACGCCGCTTCCCGCCACCGCGGTGCCGACGACGTGCCTCCCGTCGACCACCGCGGCTCCGATGAGCATCTCGGCCACTCCTGGATCGAGCACCACCCGGGGGTCTGAGGCGGGTCGCAACCAGACGACTCCGCGCTCGTCCGCCAAGATCAACCCCGTGTCACCATCCCACAGGGTGAGGCGTCCCAGGTTCGTGTAAGGGTCGAACCGGGCGATGACCTCACCGGACGCATCGGTGATCCGATCCAAGCCGCCCGCGATCCACGACGGATTCTCGAGTGACAGCGGAGGGACTGGTTGGATCCGGTCGATGGTGCCGAGCGACAGGGTCGGGCCCTCCTCGCCGACGAAAAGACCGATCACCTGGTCGGGGGTGATTGCCACAGTGGCCCCGTCGAGAGGAGTAGAACCCCAGTACCGCTCGATCGCCACTCCGTCCGTCTTCTCCTCGGTCGCGTAGATCACCGACAATGCTCCGAACTCCGAATCCGTGGGCTTCTTGGCAACGATCAGCAGGCCTTCGAGGAACGGCTGTGCCGTCACCACCTCGAATCCGGGCGGGAGGGTGTAGGCCGTGGAGTTGCCCGCGTCGTCCACCAGCGCGACGCCGTTTGCCTCCACGATCAGGCTGTTCCCATCGGGTAGGGGTCGTGCTTCAGACCGGGACTGTCTCTCGACCGAAGCTCCGGTCATGGTCGCGACAGCCAGCCATTGCGTCTGCGCGAATCCTGCCTCGGTGGGGAGAAGATCTCTGATTCCGACCCAGATCACGCCGTTTCGATCCACCGCCAGTTGGGGGCGCTCGCCCAGCGACGCGAAGGGCACGTCAACCGACCAGCGGGGGGTCCCGTCGAGCCCAAGAAGGCGCACGACCGAGCCGAGCTGTCCGGTCCCCAGAACGAGCGGACCGTCGGCGGTGAGGATGAGCCCGCGTCCTTCGACGTCGGTCCAATCGGCCACGACTTCAGTTGCGCCACCGGCAACGAGGAGGAGCTGCCATGTATCGAGCACGTAGACGGCCCCATCGCCGCGAGCTGCCACACAGCACGGCGAGGAGGCCCCGATGACCGGAATCTGGGTGTCCAAGAACGTGGGGAGGTCCGCCAAAGCATCCGAGTTGATCGGTCGTTCGGATTCGATGACCGTGACGGCGTTGGTGGACTCACTGGTCGGAGTCGTGGTGGTCGTCGATGTGACGTCTGTTAGCGCCGGGGGCTCGACCGAGTCGGGCAGGGCTGAGACGGCGAGGGTCACCCAGAGGCCTACCGCAAGCCCGACGAGTGGGCCGGTCGCCTGGAGGACGCGCCGTTTGCGAACGACGCCGATCGGGACGACTGGCATGGTGCGGGCAGCGGTTCGGGTCTCGGCGGCTGCGGACCTGGAAAGGTCGTCGAGATTCACAGTTCCACCTCCAACTTCCTCACCAGCGCAGCGCGCGCCTGTGAGAGCGAGTTCTTGACCGAGCTCTCTGAGATGCCGAGGACTGCGGCAACGTCTGCCACCGACATGTCTTCGAGGTAGTGCAGCGCCGTCACCTCTCGTTGGCGTCTGGGCAACGTACGGACCGCCCCCCAGAATGCCTCGTTGACCGGTTCGAGTTCAGGGAAGACGGCGGTGTTCATGCCAGCGAAGCGGGAAAGCGCGCGGATCTCCGCCCCCATACGGCGAAGTCCCGAGCGGGCGAGGTTGGTGGCAACGACTCGCACCCACCCACCAGGTCGTTCGTAGCGGCCGACTTCGTCCCAGTTGCGGTGCGCTCGAAGGAACGTCTCCTGGGCGATGTCTTCGGCGCCTGCGCGCGAGCCGGTGAGCGCGTAGACAAGGCCCACGACTGGGGCATAGTGCTCGCGGTAGAACGGTTCGAACGCGATTGCGATGGGCTGCGGGTCGGATTCTGTGTGATTCACGCGACTACTGCTGGTCACAACGGTATGACGCACGAAGCACCCTCGGAGGTCTATCGCCGCCCATCGATGACGAACCGCGGGCTGGGGACTTCGCTGAGCGAAGTCTGAAACCCAGGGTTTCCACTGTATGCGCATATGCGTATAGTGGTGGTTTGGATCGGAGGTGCAGTGGGTCACACGGTGGCAGTTCTCGGTGCGTCGGGGTACGCGGGTGGCGAGGTCGTCCGCTTCGTCGACGAACACGACGCGCTCGATCTGGTGTACCTGGGCGCCCACAGCAACGCCGGGGGAGTGCTCGGCGACGTTCACCCGCACCTGTCGGACCGTGACCGCCCCCTCGGACCGCACGACCTCGAGGTCATCCCCGACGTCGACCTTGCGTTCCTCGCCCTACCCCACGGAGCGTCGTGGCAGCTCGGCGACGCTCTCGCCAACCGGGGTTCGAAAGTCGTGGACCTGGGCAGCGACTATCGCCTCGACTCGAACGAGCGATACGCGTCCGCCTACGGCGCCGATCACCCTCTCCCCGCGGAGCTCCCCCGCTGGCGTTACGGACTTCCCGAACTCTTCGACCTCACCGGTGCCGACCGGGTCGCCAGTCCGGGCTGTTACCCCACGGCCGTACTCCTGGCGTTGGTCCCGCTGGTTCGGGCCGGCATGATCGCCGCCGGGACGGTCGTCGCCGACTGCCTGTCGGGCGTGTCCGGCGCCGGCCGGTCCATGAAAGAGGACCTCCTGTTCGGCAACGTCGCCGAGGGCGTGAGGGCCTACGGAGTCACCTCACACAGGCACCGACCCGAGATCGAGATGGCGATCGAGCACGGGACAGGAACCGCCCACCCCGTTGTGTTCACACCGCATCTCATCCCCATGCAGAGGGGGGAACTGGCGACGGTCACCGCCACCGCCGTCCCCGGTATCACCCGCGAGATGCTGCTGGCGGCGCTGCGAGATGCGTACGCCGCTGCTCCATTTGTCGACGTCGTCGAGATACCACCCCAGACCCGGTGGGTGGTCGGCTCGAATCGCGCCCTTGTCACGGCATTCCTCGACGAACCCACCGGCATGGTCATCGCCCAGGGCGCGATCGACAATCTCGTGAAAGGTGCCGCTGGACAAGCCGTTCAGGCCGCCAACGTGATGCTCGGGCTGGCTGAAACCGCAGGGCTTCCAACTTCTGGTTGGATGCCGTGACCATGACCGATGAGACGAACCTCGCCACCGGTGTCACCGCCGCCTCCGGCTTCGAGGCGGCCGGAACTGCGTGTGGCATCAAGAAGACCGGCGCCCACGATCTGAGCTTGCTGGTTGCCGATACCGTCGTTCCCACCGTTGGAGTGTTCACAACCTCGCTCGCAGCAGCCCCTCCGGTCGAGTTGAACCGGCGGCGCCTGACTTCGGGTCGCGCCCGCGCTGTCGTCATCAATTCAGGGATCGCCAACGCTGCCACCGGCGAACCGGGAATGAACGACGCCATCGCCGTCGGCTCCGCACTCGCCGCCTTGCTCGACTGCGCCGAGGAAGAGGTGCTGGTGTGTTCCACCGGGGTCATCGGACCGCGCATTCCCGTTGAAGCCATCGTGTCCGCACTCCCCGGTCTCGTCGACGACCTCGGCACCGACCCCGCCCACGCGGAAGAGGCCGCCCGCGGAATCATGACCACCGACAGCGTTCCCAAACAGGCCGTCGCCGAAGGAGACGGATGGGTGATCGGCGGCATGGCCAAAGGCGCAGGCATGGTCCGCCCGGACATGGCGACCATGCTTGCGTTCCTGACCACCGACGCCGTCCTCGATGCCGACCGCATGAGGCCCATGCTGGCCGCCGCCGTGGCGGAGACCTTCAACTGCCTCAACGTCGACGGATGTCAGTCAACCAACGATTCGGTGATCCTCATGGCGTCCGGAGCATCAGGCGTCGTGCCGGAGGACGACATGTTCGCCGCGGCTCTGCGGGGTATCTGCGCGGATCTCGCCATGCAGCTCGCACAGGACGCGGAAGGCGCATCCAAGGTCGTCACGATCGAAGTGACGGGAGCCGCCGACGCCGCTTCGGCTCGGGCGCTTGGTATGCAGGTGGCCGACTCCGCTCTGGTTCGCTCCGCCTTCCACGGCGCCGACCCGAATTGGGGTCGCGTTCTTGGTGCATTGGGGGTGGCCGGCGTCCCCCTCGATCAATCGCACGTCGCAATCGAGTTCGCCGGCGTTCCGGTGTGCAACAACGGCGTCGGTGTCCCCGTCGATGAGGACGCCGTCAGTCAACTCATGAGCGGCGATTTCGAGCTCTCGATATCCGTGGGAGACGGCCCGGGCGAGGCCGGCATCGTCACCACCGACCTCACGCCCGATTACGTGCGATTCAACGCGGATCGCTCATGACGACGGGCCATTCGTCACCGCACAGCGGCAAGGTCCGGATCGCCAACTCGATGGGCAAGGCATCGATCCTCATGGAAGCCATGCCGTACATCCAGCGGTTCCGCGGCGAAGTCGTGGTCATCAAGTACGGCGGCTCCACCATGGAGGACCCTGCCCTTCAGGATTCGTTCGCCCGTGACGTCACCCTTCTTCACACCGTGGGCATCCTTCCCGTCATCGTGCACGGAGGGGGTCCTCAAATCTCGGCCGCCATGGAACGGGAGGGGGTGACCCCCACCTGGGTCGACGGACTTCGGGTCACGGACCATGCCACGATCAGGGTCGTGCAGAAGGTCCTGGTAGGCGAGGTCAACACCGACATCGTGAACCTCCTGGGCGGACACGGCGCAGGCGCCATCGGAATCTCGGGGCTCGATGCCGGCCTCTTCACGGCCCGCCCCCGAGACGAGAGACTCGGGTTCGTGGGCGAGATCACGCGGGTCAACACGGACTTGATGGATCGACTCCTCGAGGACGGGTTGGTGCCGGTGGTGGCGCCCTTGGCGCGGGGCGCGGACGGAGCCGTCTACAACTGCAACGCCGACACGGCCGCCGCCGCTCTCGCCTCCGCCCTGCAAGCCCGCAAGCTGGTCTATCTCA
>JAOUGY010000501.1 GCA_029865445.1 Acidimicrobiia bacterium
ACGATCGGCCGGTGGAACCTCGTCTTCGTCCTCGAACGTCCCGTACATGTACGGGGTCGTCGCCTCGAACTCGGCGGCACAGGTGTCCACCGTCTTGAACGTCTTTGTGACGCCGGCGCCGATCCGTCTGGCTCGCACCTCGGCCTCGGTTGCCCCGGTGAGATGGCCGAGCTGATGGTCGGAGAACCCCATTCGCTTGGCCTCCGACAGCAGGTCGTTGTCCAGCTGTTCGGTTTCGATGACCTGCCTCAGCTCGACGAGATCGGCCATCTCGTGGACGAACCAGGGATCGTATCCGGACCATCCAGCCACCGTGTCGACGTCGAGTCCCCGCCGGAGTCCCTCCGCCACGAAGAAGATCCGGTCCGGGGTCGGTTCTGTGATGCCCGACCGGACTTGTCCATCCGACATCGCCACGAATCGCGCTTCGCCTCCGTCGGCGTTGAAACCGAAACGACCTTGTTCCATCGAACGGAGCGCCTTCTGCAGCGCCTCGGGGAAGGTGCGCCCAATGGCCATGGCCTCCCCGACGCTCCGCATCGAAGTGCCGAGCCGTCTGGGGGCGTTGGGGAATTTCGCGAAGTCGAATCGTGGAATCTTGACGACCACGTAGTCGAGGGCCGGCTCGAAGCTCGCCGGTGTTGCACCCGTGATGTCGTTGGGAATCTCGTCCAGGGTGTATCCCACCGCCAGCAAAGCCGCGATCTTGGCGATCGGGAAGCCAGTCGCCTTCGAGGCCAGAGCCGATGAACGGCTGACCCTCGGGTTCATCTCGATCACGAGTCGGCGACCCGTCGCCGGGTCGACGGCGAATTGGACGTTCGAGCCACCGGTCTCGACGCCGATCGCCCGCAAGACCTTGATGGCATCGTTGCGCATCTCCTGGTATTCCCGGTCCGACAACGTCTGGATGGGCGCCACGGTGATCGAATCACCCGTGTGGACGCCCATCGGGTCCAGGTTTTCGATCGAGCAGACGATCACGGCATTGTCCGCACGATCCCGCATCACCTCGAGCTCGAACTCCTTCCAGCCGTACACCGACTCCTCCACCAGGATCTCGCCGACGGGCGACGTGGCGAGCCCGTAGCGGGCCTTCTCGATGAACTCATCACGGTCGGCGGCGATTCCGGTTCCTCCGCCACCGAGAATGAACGAGGGGCGGATCATCGCCGGGAATCCGATCTCGTCGACGATACGCAAGGCCTCGGCCATCGACCGGGCGTACCCCGCCCTGGGGCACTCCAGACCCACCTCTTCCATGGTCTGTTTGAAGAGCCCTCGGTCTTCCGCCCGCTCGATCGCGTCGAGACCCGCACCGATCAACTCGACGTCATAGCGGTCGAGGACGCCGGACCGGGCGAGCTTGGTCGTCACGTTGAGGGCGGTCTGACCCCCGAGCGTGGGGAGGAGGGCGTCGGGGCGCTCTCGTTCGATGATCCGTTCCACGACCTCGGGAGTGATTGGTTCGATATACGTGGCATCGGCGAACTCGGGGTCGGTCATGATCGTGGCCGGGTTCGAGTTCACGAGGATCACCCGGTAGCCCTGCGCCCGCAGCACCTTTGCGGCCTGCGTCCCCGAATAGTCGAACTCGCAGGCCTGCCCGATGATGATCGGGCCCGACCCGATGAGCAGGATCGATGAGATGTCGTCACGCCGAGGCATGCGCCACCTCCTCTCCGAGACCCATCAAGTCGACGAACCGGTCGAACAGGTAGGTGGCATCGAGCGGTCCGGGGGCTGCCTCCGGGTGGTATTGCACCCCGAAGGCGGCCACGTCGAGGCATGCCATGCCTTCCAGGGTGCCGTCGTTGAGGTTCTGATGAGTGGGGATCACGCCCCCGAAATCCGACTCAACCCGATCTGGCAACAATTCGGGTCCGGCCAACCCAACCCGGGTCGGAGGGGTCTCGCCCCGCAGAGACCACAGGTCGACCGCAAAGCCGTGGTTCTGAGAGGTGATCTCGACATGGCCGTCCTGGAGCCGGCGCACCGGATGGTTTCCGCCGTGGTGTCCGAATCCCAACTTGTATGTCGACGCACCCAACGCCAGACCGAGGACTTGATGCCCGAGGCAGATCCCGAACAGCGGGACTCGACCCAGCAGCCCGCGTACGGAATCGATGGTCGCCGTCAGCGGTTCGGGGTCACCTGGACCGTTGGACAGGAACACACCATTCGGCGAGAGCCCGAGCACCTCGTCGGCGGGTGTGCCTGCGGGTACGACCGTGACATCGAGACCGAGCCCGGCGAGCCTCCGTGCGATGTCGCGTTTCATCCCGAGATCGAAAGCGACGACAGTCCCGATCCGATCCGTCTCTGCCGAGAC
>JAOUGY010000179.1 GCA_029865445.1 Acidimicrobiia bacterium
GAGGTCGAGAGGGGTGAGGTCTCGTCGGGTGGTGCCGGGTCTGGCAGCCGGAACAACATCTGTTGAAACGCCTCCACGGCGTCATCGTATGCATCGACGACGCCCGCTTCCACGGCCCGACGGCGCGGGGATTCGGGGTCGGCAACCGCCTGCCGCAGACCCCCCTGCCATCCTTCCACCCCGAATACGGGGTCGGGTGCTGCGATGCGGTCGGAGCGGTAGCCAACGGAATCGGGCCGGTCTGGGGCTTGGGTGACGTCGGAGACGACCTGGACACTCGTGTGAGTGGCGACCAACTCGTACAGAGGGGAACGTTCGCGCGGCTTCTGGGTCGGTTCTGGGTAGCCATACCAGTGAGCGCCGGTGACCACGAGGCGCTCCTTGGCGCGGGTGGCCGCCACATATGCGATTCTCCACTCCTGGCTGTCATGTCTCGCCTTGAGCAAAGCGTTCTGAGTGGATTCGGGCATATCGGCGGTCAGTGGGGGAAGGTCCTCCCGATCCAGGCGATACTCGTAGGGGAGCGATTGGGCCTGGGTGTATGGGTTGTCGTGGGATCCGGTCACGCCGGACGGGAAGTTGCCCTTGTAGGTACCCGGTACGAACACGACCGGCCATTCGAGGCCTTTGGCCCGGTGGACGGTGAGGAGTGTGACTGCGTCTGCCCCCGCCAGGCGAGCGGTGTCCAGTTCCTCCGCAGGTTCCTCCTCCATCGTCGCGAGATATCCGAGGAAAGAGGACAGCGAGGGCCTTCCTTCGAGCGGGCTCCACTGTTCTGCCAGGTCGAGGAATCGGTAGAGGTTGAGGCGAGCGGACAGGCGGCCGGCAGGGCTCATCGCCTCGACGTTGTGCCATGCCCCTGTGCCATCGAGCACGATCCGGCTCAGCTCGACCAGCGTGAAGCCCTGCGCCGCCACCAGGAAGCGCCGGTACCGGTCGGAGAAGATTCCGAGTTCGATTCTCGCCTCCGGACGCAGCTCATCGAGCTGATCGAGGTGGTCGACCGCCTCGATGAGGGAAACGCCGAGTTGGAGATCGTCGTCCTCCACCGCCTCCCGCCGTCGGGTCGACGCCCACCTGCCCAAGACCGCCAGATCGGTCATGCCAAGACGGTGCGAACTCCCCGTGAGTATCCGCGCCAGTGCCGGCCCATCGCCCGGGTCGTCGATCACCCTGAGCCAGGCGTGGAGTTCCACGACCTCCGGCACGGACAGGAGGCCACCCAGGTTGGCGACTTCGGTGGGGATGTCCCGAGCGGCCAGAGCGTCGCGCACGAGCGCAATGTCTTTGTTCTTGCGGAAGAGCACGGCCGCGTCACTCCATGCCATCCCTTCCCCATGAAGGTTGTGGATCTCCTCGGCGATCCACTCGGCTTCGGCCACCGCGTCCTCGAACCAGCCGCATTGAACGGTCCCGGCGGCCGATCCGGCGGCGGCTGTCAGGGGAAGCCGGGGTTCGTCGTCCACCTCGGCGCGGATCGTGTTGGCCACGTCGAGGATCGTCTGACCCGAGCGGCGATTGAGGGACAGGTGAAGAGTGGGGGCGGACTCGCCCGAGCCGAGCGGGAAGTGACTCGGAAAGCGGCGGAAGTTCCCGAGAGAGGCTCCGCGCCACTCGTAGATGGTCTGGTCGGGATCGCCGACGGCCGTCACCGGGAATCCATCTCCGAACAGCCCGGTGAGTAGTCGTTGCTGGCCCGGGTTGGTGTCCTGATACTCGTCGAGGACCACGGCCCGGTAGCGGGCCCGGATTCGCTCGGCGACCCACGGGTGGTCGACGACGAGTGCATGAGCGGCGTAGATGAGATCGGCGTAGTCGACGGCCCTCAGCCGGCGCTTCTCCCGGGCGTAGATGCCGATGGCCGACAAGAGATCGCGCCGCTGCGTCCATACCGGGTCGTTGCCGGCCACGTTCTCGAGATCCTCCGGTGCCACCAGATGGTCGCCCAGCGCCGCAGCGAGCCGCCGGATCCGGTCGATCGTCCCTGACCAGGTGGCGTTGAGGCGGGGGAGTGGAGTCGACGCAACGATCGTGCTGAGAAGCTGGCGGGTGAAGGTCGGGGTGATGAGGGATGCATCTCGTTCGACTCCCACCAGCGCACCGAACTCCGTGAGAACGTGGGATGCGAATCCGTGATAGGTGTGAACCTCGACCTGTCGGCCCTGTTCGACGGCATCACCGAGAACCGACCGGACTCGATCGGCCAGCTCCTCTGCCGCCTTGTTGGTGAAGGTGAGTCCGAGCACCTGTTCCGGTTCGAAGCCGTGTTCCTGGATCAGGAAGGCAATGCGATGGGCGACGGTGGTGGTCTTGCCCGTTCCGGCTCCCGCCGAGACGCGCAGCGGAGCGAGCGGCGCGCCGATGACCCGGGCTTGCTCGTCGGATGGCCGGAAGTTCATTCGACGAATGCCTCCTTCCCATCCGGCCATCGGTCGCACACCAGCCGAACCGGGCATCGTCCGCAGTGGCCGCCGACCCGTGGTGTCCAGCGCTCGGCGCGGATCCCGTCCGCCGCCTCGGTCATCCGGATTCGGATCTCGTCGAGGTTGTTTGGGTCGAGTGAGCGGCGCCACGCCTTGGCGCCGGTGAGGGGGTACCAGAGTTCGGCCGTGGTCGGCGTGCCGTGAGCGGTGACTACCGGATCTTCCCGGGCGGCCATGAGATAGAACCCGAGCTGAAGCGACCGCTGGGCTTCCTTGATGGCCATTGCAGTCTTCCCGCTCTTGTAGTCGACGATACGGAGCGACCCGTCGGCACACCGCTCGATGCGGTCGGCCCTGCCGGTCCACACGACGCCGTCGACCTCGAGTGATAGCGGGTGTTCCACGAGCACCGGTTCGACCGAGTCGGTGGGCCACTCCCCATAGAGCCGTTCGAACAACTCCGCAGCGCGCGCCTTCCAGGCAAGTGCCAGAACCGGAGTCTCGAAACCGGCGTCCTCGATCGCCCGGTCCAGCTCTTCGAGCGCGTCGGACAGCACAGCGGGACCCATTCCCGCGATGGCGCGGCGATCCACCCGTTCGAGCACGGCGTGGACGAGGGTTCCGAACGTCAAGTACACGGAGGTCGATTCCACGATCCGGACCCGCCGCTCGTAGGCGTACCGGCGCGGGCACAGGTCGTATGCCTCGGCCTGGCTGGGCGACATACGGATCGGGGGGACCACGATCCCGTGGTCGGGCCCCGGTTCCGCCACCCCGGCGAACCGCGACGCATGCCAGGGATTGTCGTTGGCCCCGAGAACTGTGGCGGCGGCCAGCCTTCGCGCTCCAGACGCGGTGGGTTCGTTCAAGACCCGTCGAAGCAGTGTCTCGACTTCGAGCACCGTGACCGGCGCCTCCCCACGATCGGGAGGAGGGGACAGCTCGCCGGCACCGGACACGCCGGCGGCGGCGAGAAGAAATCGGCTCGGTCGCTCGCCGCTGTCGTCGATGCCGGCCGCCGTGGTGGTCCAGATCACCCGACGACTGGCTCTGGTCATGGCTGTGTAGGCGAGGCGCATTTCTTCCTGGAGTCGGAAGGTCACCTGGTCGGAGTGGCCGGCGAGCAGGTGCGGTTGCAGCAAGGCCCGAGAGCGACGGGTATCGGGGAACACCGCCTCGCTGGCGTCGGCGAGGAACACGACGTCGAACTCGAGACCCTTCGCCTGGTGGAGCGTGGTCAGGACGATTCGCCCCCTGCCCTGGTGGAGTGACAGCAGCGGGGTGGCTTCGAAGTCGTCGGCGTCGACGAGGCGCAGGTAGTCGAGGAGGGTCAGAGCCGGGTCGCGCTCGGCCTGGCGCGCCAGCGCTTGGGCGAATGACGCAAGGGCGGCCCGGTTCTCGGCGTGTTCGTCGGCGAGCGCGATCGTCTTGAATGCCTCGACCTCGGTCCATGCCTTCCAGAATCCGTCGGCAGCGGTGAGGGACGTGGCCCAATCCGGATTCTCCAGGAGCGCCGACACGCCTCGACCGCCCTCGAGTTCGCTCTCCAACACGGCATGCCAGGGGGCGGCGGTGCGCCGTCGGACCCGAAGGAGCGCACGTTCCGTCATCACGGGGAGTCCGAACAGGGGACCGAGGAGGACGCGGCGCATGGCTCGGTCGAGTTCTTCGGTGACACCCGGAAGCTCGTGGATGGCAGAGAGGGCGGCGACGCGGGTGAGGTCGAGGACCGCCCGTACCCCCGGATGGTCGACGAGACGGGTGTCAGGTTTGTCGTGCGGGAGGCGTCTGCGTTCCATTGCCCGCGACAGTTCCGGCAGGAGCCGACGCTTCGACCTGACGAGGACCGCTATCGAGTCGGGTGAGAGCCGCTCTTCGACGATGAGTCGTTCGACCTCCTTGGCGATCCACTCCGCCTCCGCGGATTGCTGGTCGAAGACGTACGCCTCGACCCGTCCGGCGTGCTCGGCCGGGACCACCGGTCCGGCAGCGCCGGGGAGGGCGCCGCCGCTCGTGATGCGAAGGGCGGCCTCCATGATCTCGGCCGGGACTCTGTACGAGTTCTCCAGCACCAATCGACGAACGGGCCGTTCGGGAGTGCCGAATTGGTCCGCGAATGTCGCCATGTTGGCCAGTTCTGCTCCTCGGAACGAGTAGATCGACTGGTACGGATCACCGGCGACGGTGATGTTGCGATGCTCGGCCGTGAGGAGGTCGAGGAGTCTGGCCTGAGCCGGGGACGTGTCCTGGTATTCGTCGACGAGAACGAACAGGTATTGGCGGCCGACCGCCTCGCCGACGTTGGGCTGACGTAGGCAGTCGATAGCCGCGGCGAGCAATGTCCCGTAGTCGATCCTCTCGATTTCCACGAGGTGTCTCGAGTATCGATCGAGGAACGATGGGAGCGCCCTCCAGTCGGACCGGGCTCTGGCGAGTTCGCTCAGCCCATTGGCGTCGATCATTCGCTCCCGGCATCGCAAGATGAAGTCGGCGACCTCCTCGGCGAATGTCGGCGACGATAGAATCGCCCGCAGATTGTGGGGCCAGGCGTCGGGATCTTCGGTCGCCAGTAGCTCGGACACCACCCTGATCTGTTCAGGTCCGGTGAGGAGCGTTGCCACGGACCCGTGGGCCTCCAACAGGCGGTGGGCGAAAGAGTGGAATGTGGACACGTCGACGCCCGACGCCACTGGTCCCAGGCCGCCGGCGATGCGGGCGGCGAGGTCGGCACCCGCCCGCCGGCTGAACGTGAGGACGGCTATCTCATGGGGGGTGGCGTGGCCGCCACGCACCAGTTCTATCGCGCGTTTCACCAGGAACTCCGTCTTGCCTGTCCCGGGGCCGGCGACCACGAGCTGGGGTCCGGTGACATCGGCAACGGCTACTGCGAAGTCGTCGGGGCCGATTCTCTCCTCCACCACATCGACGTTAGGTGGATCAGGCGGCGAAGCCCGTCCCGGCACTCTCACAAGTTCCCTCGCATACGATCGTGAAGCCGATTCCTTCCTCGATCATCACGTCGAACGCGGTTTGGAAGGGATCTCGAATGATGTCGTTTTCCATGGCCCGAAGGTACTGGGAGGGTGTGACAGATTCCGCTCAGGCCACGGCCTTCGTCGCGAGCTGTGCCATCATCCCGCTTTCCTGACCTCGACGAATGCCGGGCACACATCCTGGAACGAGCACCAGTCGCACAGACGGCCAGGCTTTGGCGGAAACTGGTCGCGCTCGATGGCGCGTTCGATCGTCGACCACAGCGCCTGGAGCTGACGTTCGATCCCGTCGAGATGACGTTCTTCGATCTCCAGGCGATACAGGGTTGGTCCGTTGAGGTACAACAAACGGACCTCGGCCGGCGTCTCGCCGGTGCGTCGGCGGATCAGCAGTGCGTAGATCTTGAGGGCGAAGAAGGCGGGGAGCGCGAAGCGTTCCGGCGGGGCGGTCCCGGTCTTGTAGTCGGTGATCACGAGGCGTCCATCCGGCCGGCGATCGATGCGGTCGAGAATCCCCCGGATGGTCATCCCATCGAGCTCTTCGAGCATGTCGAGTTCGCGATCGAGGGGCTCGACCTCGGCAGGACGCTCAACTGCAAAGTAATTGGCCAGCAACTCGAGGCTCTTGAGACCCCAGGAGCGTTCCTCTTCGAGATTGCCGAACAGATCCTGGTACTCCTCGGTGTTCCGCAATTCGGTCCACGCCGCTCGGAACAGCTCGTAGAGACGGTCCGGAGTGCGGTCGTCGCTCGGGAGGTCGTACAGACGTTGCAGAGCGAGATGGGCGGTGGTCCCACGCGCCTGATGGATCGTCACCGGCTCTTCGAGACGGTCGATAGACCGGAACTTGAACAATTGGGGGCACAGCTTGAAGTCGCTCGCTCGACTCGGTGAAAGGGTCTGCAGCGTCATGCGGGCACTATACGACAGCCGAATGACAGATTTGTCATTCAGGGCCCCAATCGCCTCGCAGCAGGCCCGAATCCGGAGTCGCGAAACTTGTCCAGGGTGTCGCGAAATCCGGATTGCCGATTCGCTTGACGGGAGGTCACCCGGTGCCGTAGGTTCTCGGTATCGGATCGAAGGCGACTTCGGACCGATGTCGAAAGGCCCGAGAGGGCACTTCGACCGCCGGAAGGGGACTGGGCCTCGGCCCGGAGTCCGGATGGCAGGAAGCCCCGAGAGGGTGGCAACTTCGGTAGCTGCTTTCTCGGGGTTTTCCGCGTCTCGGGCTTGTTGCGAGTTGCCGGTTGTCCCCCGAAGCGGAGCGAGGGGGGAAGGTTCCTGCCGGCCGGAGGCCGGGAGGTAGGGGGCTTCTCAACGCGGGAGTCGGGTGTCTTGTGTGCCAGGTCCCGTGGGAGAGCGCCGTTGCGAGTCTCCCAGTGCCGGCACAGTCCAGTAGTCCACCTCACACGGTGATCGCGCGTTGAGCGTTCCCCCTACCTCCCAGCTCCCTTTGGTCGCTGGCAGGGACCTTCCACGTGGGGGACAGACTCTGGCGCACAGCGCCCGGTGGTCGCGAAAACTCGATACGGAGCGCGAAAACTCACCCATCGTTCGCTGTTTACGGCAGGGCGTCTCGTCGGTAGGTTCACGCCCATCGGAGAACCGGAGCGATCTGGGCTTCGATCTGCGAACCGGTTTCTCCTCGGAGAAGATCGGAGAGCGGTCTGGAGGGAACGATCCGTTCGCCGGCGTCGCCTTGTTGCGGAGTCCGGTGGAGGGGAGAGCCCACCAGAAAACTGACGGCGGGAACCGGACGCGGTCCCCCCGTCGTGATCCTTCGGGATCACACCTCGTATACGAGGCTCGTCGTCTGAGCCACCGCCTCCGGGGCGGATGGAGAGACGATGGGGTCTGCGGCCCACGGGCCGCGCCGGGGCGAGCGCCGAGAGGCGAACGATCCGGGCCCCGCATACGGGCGAAGGGGTGAGATTCGTCGAACCCCGACGTCAGGATGCGGATGGCCGGAGGCCTCCTCCATTCATGGGGGCGGGTCGAAAGCCACATCGGCGGATGCGATGTCTGCCTGGGTGGGACCACTTCGGTGGGTCCGCGCAGGTGGGGATGGCGGAAGTCGAATCGGCGGATGCCGTTGTTGGTCGTGCGGTC
>JAOUGY010000180.1 GCA_029865445.1 Acidimicrobiia bacterium
CGGGAGACCATCGCATGCGTTCCACGTGTTCTGCGTCTACCCATGGGTGGGGATGTTGCGAGCCGGTTTCACCGTCCAACCCCTGCATGTGCTCGACGAGTGCAGGGTCAGCTGGGGGACGGTGGTGGACCCGAACGGGATTGTCGAAGGGCGTCCGCTCACGTACAAAGAGCCGTTCTTGGGATTCGGAGATCTAACACTGCGTCGGGTGACCGTTCCCCCAGGGCTCCGTCCGCTGAATGCGGGCGACACAGTGGCCGTCCACTGGTCCACCGTGGCGGCGGTCCTGGATGATCGTGACGTCGCCGCACTACGAGTGCAGACCGACCTGCACGTGCGGCTCGTGAACAGGCTCTCACGTGGGGTGGTGCGAGCCATGGAACATGCCTGACCCCTTTACGTGACTGAGTTCGCGCATAGAGTGTCGGGGCGTGGAGGGTGTGTACCGCTTCGATGCGATGATCTGTCTGGTCGGTCGAGACAGCGGCTCCTTCCGCGCATCCATCGAGGTGGATGCGGGGACACTCGTCGTGTACGCACTCGACATCGAGATCGGGAGATGGCCGACGAATGAAGTCCGGGTCGAGTTGACCCGAGAATCGGTGAGCCTGTGCGTCGAAGATACCGTCATGCAGGTGACGACCGAGGACGACGCCACGTTCGCTCGACTCGTGCGAGGTCCCGATGCGCCTGCGGGCGCCGCCTGAGATCCGAAATGCTCTCCCCGTAGCGTCCGCTCGCTCGGTAGTATCCGAGGGGGCAGACACAGGACGCGGCATGGCAGAGTTCAACGGAAAGCTATTGCTTCAGGACATGGCCGGGACGAAGGTCAAGGTGCACATCGACCTGGACGCCGAGCGGCTCCTGATCAAGGTTGGCGACAAGAAAATCGGGGAGTGGCCGCTCGACGAGGTCGGCGTGCGGGGTGAAGACGACGGATTCCACCTCCGTATCGAGGGCGAAGAAGTGATAGTCACCACCGACGACGACCCCGGCTTTGCTCGCATGATCGGGCTTCATTCGGCATCGCCGATCCTTCGTCGCCGCATGAGCGGAGCCCTCCACGAGGATTGAGTCGTTCGTGCAGCTCAGACCCGGAACACCCCGGCGTCGGAGAGTTCATGCCACGACCGCTCGTCGTCGCCTTCGTTGAGATTCACTGCGGCGGTTGCATCGGACACCACCGAGACCTCGTGGTCGAGAGACCGCCCGTCCAGCGCAGTGGCCTTCACGCAGTAGTCGAGCGCCAGACCCACCACCACGACTCGGGTCGCTCCGGCGTCGGTGATCATCCCGGCGAGCGCCGTGGGAATGGTCGCCTCGGTGAGGGGATCGCGCATGGAGAATCCGGAGTAGCCGTCCTCGCCATGAACGCCCTTGCGTACCGATGGGCCGGCCACCACCAGCCCAGGATGGAACTCGGCGCCCCACGTCCCGCCCACACAGTGGACCGGCCAGATGCCGCCGTCCTTTTCGAAGTGTGGGGTCGACTCCGGATGCCAATCCTGGGTGTAGGCGACGAACGCACCTGCCGCCGTCGCCCGAATGACTTCGCGGTTCGTGGCAGCAATCACGGCGCCGGCACCCGCCACGTACAGGCTGCCCCGAGGATCGGCAAAGTCGTTCTGGCAGTCGACCACCACGAGGGCGATTGCCCGGTCGTATTCGATCATCGTCAGAGGGTAGGTCATGCGAGGTCGATGGCCGCGTCGATGTACGACTCGAACCCCTCGACTTCGTCGTCGGGGCGGTATTCGAGCGATCGGACCGTGCGCCCGCGGCCAACCAGGCGACCGTCCGGGTCGGGGAGTCGTGCCCCGCGTTCGAAACTCAGGTAGACGATCTGCGAGCGCGGGAAGATGGCACACACGTACCCGGCATCCGGGTGGTGGAAGCCGACGCCGCGCCAGCCCTGATATACGCGTTCTTCGAACATGGGGTATCGACCCCTGATCCGTTCGCGCAACGTGAGCGCGGTGTCTGCGACCTCCGGGTCGTACGAGGAGACGAGCTCGGCGAACTCGTCCGCCATGGTCAGGAGTGGAGCTCGTCCAGACAAGCCTCCAAGATGTCGAGGCCTTCGTTCACCAACTCCTCGGCTGCCGTCAGCGGAACGAGGAAGCGAATCACGTTGCCGAGCGTCCCACACGACAAGAGGATGAGCCCCTTCTCCTGAGCCTTGGCAACCAGGGCCTTGGTGAGGTCGGCGTGTGGTGTCTTCGACCCGCGGTCGGCGACGAGTTCCATCGCCACCATTGCGCCCAGGTTCCGAATGTCACCGATCGCATCGTGGGCAACCGCCATCCCTTCCAACCGTTTGACGAACAGCTCACCCAAGCCGAGGGCCCGGTCCGCCAGGTTCTCTTCTTCGATGACGTCGAGCACGGCGTTGGCGGCGGCGACCCCGAGTGGGTTTCCGCCATACGTGCCACCCACGCCACCGGGATGGACGGTGTTCATGAGGTCGGCCTTGCCGGTGATTGCCGAGAGAGGGAATCCGCCGGCGAGGCTCTTGGCCATGGTCACGATGTCGGCCTCGATTTCCGCGTACTCGTGGGCGAACAAACGGCCGGTGCGGGCGAAGCCGGTTTGGACTTCGTCCATGATCAAAACGATCCCGTGACGGTCGGCCAGGGCGCGGAGTTCTTGGAGGAACTCCGGCGGGGAGATGACGAAGCCACCCTCTCCGAGAACCGGTTCGGTGATGATGGCGGCCACTCGGTCCGGCTCGATGTCCTCTTTGAAGATGTGGGCGATCGAATCGAGCGCATCGGCGACGGTCACACCCCGGTACTCGTATGGGAAGGCGGCGTGGTAGATGTCGGCGGGGAACGGTCCGAAACCCTGCTTGTACGGGGCGACCTTGCCCGTGAGCGCCATCGTCATGTGGGTACGACCGTGGAACCCGCCCCCGAATGCGATCACCCCAGGCCGCTTTGTTGCGTACCGGGCGATCTTGATGGCGTTCTCGACAGCCTCGGCGCCCGAGTTGACGAACATCGTCCGTTTCTCGGTGGGGCCCGGGACGGCTGCGTTGAGTCGTTCGGCGAGCCGGACCACCGACTCGTATGGGTTCACCATGAAGCACGTGTGGCTGAAGGCGTCGAGTTGGGCGGCGACCGCGGCCTTCACCTTGGGGTGGAGGTGTCCCGTGTTGAGGACGGCGATGCCCCCGGCGAAGTCGATGAACCGTCGCCCTTCGACATCCCACAGTTCGGCGTTCTCGGCGCGGTCGACGTAGACGGGGAAGGCAGAGCCCCACCCCGTGGGGAGGGCCGCGAGCCTGCGGGCGTGGATGTCGGCGTTGGTGGTCATCATTCCTCGATTCATCTGGTTGTCCGAAGATTACGACGGGCGCGGGGATCGCGTCGCTAGCGTTGCCGGATGGGCTCGTTTTCGACCCTTCACACCCTGCGTTGCATCGGTTTCGCCGATGTGGAACGGATCGCGACGGTCGCCGACAAAGACCGGGCCCGCGTCGAGTCCGATCTCCGCACGCTCGCCGGGCTCGGGCTGGTGGAGTCCGTGGATGGGCCGTTCGGAGGGTGGGGCGTCACCGATACCGGCAAGGCAGAAGACCTGAATCTGGTTGCCGCAGAACTCGACGCCAGGGGCGGCAGGGACGCGGTGGAACGCTCGTACCGCAGATTTCTGGAGCTCAACCCGCGGCTGCTGGAGGCGTGCACGGACTGGCAGATGGCAACCGTGGGCGGCACCGTCGTCGTGAACGACCACGGTGATGGCGGCTACGACGCCGCTGTCATCGACCGGTTGGTTCGTTTGGATCGCTCGGCGCAATCCCTCATCGCCGATCTGGTTCTGTGGCTGCCCCGCTTCGACCGATACCGGCTGCGGCTCTCTGCCGCGTTGGAGCGGGTTCTGGCCGGTGAACATGCCGCCTTCGCCGATGATCTCGACAGCTATCACGTGGTCTGGTTTCAGATTCACGAGGAC
This sequence comes from Acidimicrobiia bacterium, assembly GCA_029865445.1. GTDB lineage: Bacteria > Actinomycetota > Acidimicrobiia > Spongiisociales > ZC4RG35 > JAOUGY01. The sequence continues at coordinate 3,955 of JAOUGY010000180.1, forward strand.
CTTCTCGTGACGCTCGGGATGGAGCGAGGCGACTGAGCGCCCGGATCCTCAACTGACAGGTAAACCCTCGGGTCTCGTTGCGGCTGTGTCATGGTGTGGAGAACAGGAGGGTCGCAGTGATGTCGATCGAGGGTGAGGGTCCGGTCCTCCGCGGGGCCGAACCGTTCGCCGACTTCTACCGGCGCGAGTTTCCCAAGATGGTCGCGCTGGCGTTCACGGTGTCGGGGAGCCGGCTCGTTGCCGAAGACATCGCACAGGAGGCACTCATCGATGCCGAACTGCGGTGGGAGACGGTCGGCCGTTACGACAAGCCGGGCGCCTGGGTCCGTCGCGTGACGATCCAGCGATCGACGAAGCGACTCCGGCGTCTACGGGTCGAGGCGGCTGCCTTGATCCGGCTTGCCCCGGTCACCGGCCTCGCGCCCGGACCCGACGACGTCGAGGAGGTCTTCGAAGCCATCGGGAAGCTGCCGTCCAAGCAGCGGGCCGCCGTCGCGCTTCACTATCTGGACGGCTACACCGTTGCCGAAGTGGCGGCGATCCTCGAATGCGCCGAGGGCACCGCCAAGGTTCATCTCCACAGAGCAAGAACAGCACTGGCACGAACGCTGGGAGAGGAGATCGACGCATGAACATCGATGACCGGCTCCGACAGGCGTTCTCGGACCTGGAGAACCGTGTGCATACTCTGCAAAGCCCTCAACAACAGCCGACCCGTCGCCGCTACTCAGGCCTGGTGGTGGGATTTGCGACGGCGCTGGCCGTCATCGCAGTCTTCCTCGCCGGCGGGAGCGTCGGATCAGGCGATCGGGACGTCGTCTCGCCCGGCACGCCCACGATTGACACTCCGCCTACCCCCTCGACGCCCACCACTGCGATTCCGGCAACGACGTCGGTTCCCATTCAGACGACGCCGCCGGCCGCCACAGCCTTGCCCGCCGGAACCCTGCTCGTGCTGGCGACAGCCGACGGTGCACTGGCGTACACGGCAGGCGGCGAGTCTCATCAGGTCCTCCCGACCCCGATGGCGGCAGTCAGTCCCACTGCGCAAGGAAACCTCGTCTATCAGACCGAGCGCGGTGGAGATATCTTTGTCGACGGTTCTGTGCTGGTAGAGGCGGATGATTCGACGCTCGCGTTGTTCGGTGTGTTCGACTGGAACGACGAAGGTCCGTTCGTGGCATACACGGTCACCACCGGCGTCGAGGATCAGCGGCGCGAGATGCTGCACATGATCGAGCTGTCGTCACCCGAGAACGACGTCGAGATCACGAGGGTCGGCGGATACGAGACCGGTCTGGTGGATGTGTCCGTGAACGGAACCTTGATCGTCTATCAGATCACCGGCGAGGGCTTCTACGAGACGTACGGATGGGCTCAGGGTCAGGAACGCGGGATAGCCACGATCCCGACACCCAACTGTGCGATCGGCGACGATGCGCAGCCGTGCCACGTGGCCACCAACATCTCCGACGATGGAACCAGATTCGTGTCCGTGAGATGGACGGGCGACCAAGCCGACCTCGTGGTCACCGACGTCGCCAGTGGTGAACCGATCTCGGAGATCGGGCTCCCGCCCATCGAGGTGGTGGACGGTATCGACGTGGAGTGGCCGCTCGTGGTGGTGAACACCGCCGAGTTCACGGACGAGGGCTACCAGGTCGGCTCGCCGCTCCTGTTCAACTTCTCCGAGGGGGAGGCGTTCCCGTTCAAGATCTCCCAGCCGGGGCGCGGATCGCTGATCCCATCCGAATGAGCGGAGCGTCCAGGGGACCGTCCGCGACGGATAACCTGGCAGGGTGAGCATCAGCGATGGGATTCTGTTCACCGACCTCTACCAGCTGACGATGGCCCAGTTGTACTGGCGCATGGGCATGGCGGAGCGGCGCGCCCAATTCGACCACACCTTCCGCAGCTACCCCGACTACGGCAAACATCAGGCCGGCTACTGCGTGGTGGCCGGCCTGGCCCCGATGATCGAGTGGATGGCGGAGGCGAGGTTCGGTGCCGCCGAACTCGACGTTCTCCGCTCCTGTGAGTCGGCCAGCGGGCATCGGTTGTTCGGAGAGGACTTCCTCTCGTACCTCAACGATGTCGGGGGGTTCGTCGACATCGACCTCTGGGCCGTGCCCGAAGGCCGGGTCGTTCACCCCGACACGCCGATCACCGTCGTCCAGGGCCCACTGCTGGTTGTCCAGCTCCTCGAGACAGGACTGCTCCACCATCTCAACTTCGAGACGCTCATCGCGACAAAGGCCTCCCGCATGACCGAGGCCGCCCATGGCGGCGCCGTGATCGAGTTCGGTATGCGGAGGGCACAGAACGCCAATCCTGCCACGAGAGCGGCCATCATCGGAGGGGCGATCGGATCGTCGAACGTGGGGATGTCGGCCGTGCTGGGCACCGAGCCCAAGGGAACGCATGCCCATTCGATGGTGCAGGTGTTCATGGCTGTCGCCGGAGGCGAGTTGGATGCGTTCCGGGCGTATGCCGAGGTGTACCCCGACGACTGCCTGCTCCTCGTGGACACGATCGACACCTTGGAGTCCGGGGTGCCGAATGCGATCAAGGTGTTCGAGGAGCTGCGGGCGAAAGGTCACACACCGGTCGGGATCCGCCTCGACTCGGGCGACCTCGCCCACCTCTCGGTCAGGTCTGCGGCAATGCTCGACAAGGCGGGCTTCGAAGATGCCACCATCGTGCTGTCCAGCCAGCTCGACGAGTTGACGATCTTTCAGATCCGCAGCCAGATTGCGGACGAGGCGCCGCGATATGGGGTCGACGCGGACTCGGTCCTGCAGCGACTCGTGTACGGGGTGGGGTCGAGAATGGCCACCTCAGAAGGCGATCCGAGTCTCGATGGTGTGTACAAGCTGGTGGCGATCGAGAACGGCGACGACGGCTGGATGCCGGCGACCAAGATCTCCGACACTCCCGCCAAGGTGGTCAACCCCGGCCAGAAACGACTCTGGCGAATCTACGACGACCGGGGACAGGCGACGGCCGACGTCATGTCGCTCCACGACGACGACATGGACACGCGGCCGCTGGAACTGAGGCATCCCAGCGCACCGGGAGTGGAGCGGGTGCTGGCAGCGGGCCGGATCAGCGGAGTCGAAGAAATCCTGACGCCGGTGCTCACCAGAGATGGGAGTGTGGCGGACCTCGGCGGAATCGAGGAGGCGAGAGGTCGTCGCCTGGCCGATGTGGAGCGTCTCGATCCCGGTGTGCGACGCCTCGTCAACCCCCACCTCTATCACGTGTCGCTGACCCCCCGGCTCTGGGATCTCAAGCAGGAACTCATCGCTCGGTTTGCTCATTGACCCGGTTCTACTCCACATAACGGTCCGCGACTCAATACCGTGGCCGGCATCCGGTCGCCAGGGAAGGCAGGCGATTCGCCGCTGGGAGCGGGCGGAGAAGGGGTGAAAGAAAGCGGCGGGTGGACGATCCACCCGCCGCTTTCTGGGTTCAGGACTCAGTCCAGGGGGCTCGGCGTGAGCTCTTCTATGGCCTCGGGGTCGGGCGCCTCGTCGAGCAGGGTGGTGGCGGAGCTCGTCCTGCGGAAGA
>JAOUGY010000181.1 GCA_029865445.1 Acidimicrobiia bacterium
GAGCCCTTCTCGTGACACGGGTGAACGGCGTCCTCGAGCTCACCGAGACCGAGTGGCGCACAATCGAGAGCGTCGTCCGGGAGGCCATCCTCAACAAGGTGGCCTGGACCGTCGTGATCGTGCTGGCGGTGCTGTTCTTTGCGAGTCTCGTCGTGGGCTGGCTGGTGGCCGGGCGTGCACTGCGGCCGTTGTCGAGAATCACCCAGGTCGCCCAGGACATCGAAGCGACCGATTTGAGCAGGAGGATCGCGCTGGCCGGCCCCGACGACGAATTGACGAGAATGGCGGCGACGTTCGATTCAATGCTCGACCGGCTGGATCGGGCGTTTTCGAGTCAGAAAGACCGGCTCGCGAGGACGTCGCACGATCTTCGGACGCCGTTGGCGATCATCCGATCGAATCTCGATGTGACGATGTCCGACCCCTCGACGACCGTCGACGACTGGCGGCAGACGGGCGCCATTGCACTGCGTGCCTCCGAGCGGATGTCAACGATGATCGACGACCTGCTCGCCGCGGCACGTATGGAGGCGGGATCGCCCACCCTAGTCAATGTCGACCTCGCGACACTCGCCCGGACGGTGGTTGGTGACTTCGATGCCAAAGCCTCCGGTGAGGGTGTTCAACTGGTCCTCTCGGCACGACCCGCGCTCGTGTTGGGAGACCGACTCGCCTTGAGCCGTGCCATGGAGAACGTCATCGACAACGCCATTTCGGTGGCGGCGGGGAAGGTTGTGGTCGGAACCGGACGGGTCGAGGACTGGGGCTACCTCTCGGTCACGGACGATGGGCCAGGAGTTGATCCGGCAGTCGTGCGGGGTGAACGTCCGGCAGAGGGGCGGTTCGGATTGGCAATCGTGCGCGAGATCGCCCGTCTCCACGGCGGATCGGTCGATGCTCGCAAGCTCAAGAGCGGCGGGTCGGTTGTTGCCGTGTGGCTCCCGTTGGGCGCCGGTACCGGGTCCGACCGCCCACCGATGTCGGCTTTAGACAGTCTTTAGCGATGCGGCTGTATCCGTGTGATGGAATCAGATACACCAGACAATTGTTCGGGTAGGAGCAGATGTACGACACGATGACCGATCCCCAGATCCGGCAGAGTCCACCGAGGCGGGCCGGCCGCCTATTGCTGAGCGCCCTCACGGCTCTCGTGCTGTTTGCGTCGGGTGTAGGGATCGGGTGGCTCGTTTCGTCCGAACCCGCGAGTCTCGCACCGGCCTCGCTCGACGAGGTTGCTGCCTCACCGACCACCACGCAAGCCCAGTCGGTGGTCCCCGCTACCGAGCTTCCACCGGTCCAGTCACCTCCTGTGGTCGATCCCCCCGAGATCGTTCCCGGGGACGAGCCGGTCGCCGACATCGCCGGTGCTGTGCTCCCGGCGATGGTGCAGATCCAGGTCCTCGACGCGACCGGCAACGAGGTCGGCGTGGGGAGCGGAGTCATCTATGACCCATCCGGGTTGATCCTCACGGCCGCTCACGTCGTGGAGGACTCGGCCGCCTTGCGGGTGCGGCTCGACGACGGGACCGTGCTGGAAGCCGAGACCGTGGGCGCCGACCGGCCAAACGACATCGCTGTAGTGCGGGTCGACCGTGGAGCGCTCCCGGCAGCTGCACTGGCGCTGGGCGTCCCGCTCCGGGTCGGTCAGCTCGCAATCGCGGTTGGTAGCCCCTGGGGTCTCGACTCCACAGTCACGGCCGGAATCGTGAGCGCGGTCGATCGGCCCCTGCCCGCCCGCGATGGAGCTTATTTCGTCAACATGATCCAGACCGACGCCTCGATCAACCCTGGCAACTCGGGCGGAGCGCTCGTCGATCGTGACGGCCGGGTCATCGGCATCAACGTTTCCATCTTCTCGGAGTCGGGGGCCAACGATGGCGTGGGGTTTGCCGTTCCCATCGATCGGGCGTACCGCGTGGCCACGGCGCTCACCGCCGGGGGACGGTTCGTCCCGGGCCTGCTTGGGGTCACCGGGGGAGAAGCCGAAGTCGGTGCCACCCCCGGAGCGGTAGTGCAGCTGGTCGAGCCTGGATCGGCAGCCGACGACGCCGGCTTGCGTACCGGGGATGTCATCACGGGTCTCAACGGGAACGCCGTGACGGGGATTGCCGACCTGGCGGCGCTGGTCCGCAGCTTCTCGGCTGGTGAAACGGTGGTCCTGGATGTGATCCGCGATGGCGAGACCATCGAGGTGGGCGCCACACTCGGTGCTGCCGGCTAGGACGCAAGGTCGGCCCGCCCGGCGAGACGCCGGTCGAATTTGGAGCATCTCTCTCGTCGTGTGACGAAGATGCAATACGTGTTGATGATCAGCGGAGCGAGGTGTACCAGCGTGCCCGAGGCCGTGTGGACCGTGCTGCTCCATCCCGACTGGATGTCGGTGGCCGTGGACGACGATCACGTCGACGGTTCGGGCTCCGACGACGCGCTCACTGCTCTTTGTCTCGTGGATTGCCGTGACATCGACGATGCGATCCGCATCGCTCGACGGATCTCGACAACCGGGCGGGTGGAGATACGACCCGTGGAGCGGAGCGGGTGAACGACGAGACGCGGCGGGCGATCGAGGCCGTGTTCCGTGCCGAGTACGGCATCGTGTTGGCGTCGCTCGTTCGAATGGTCCGGGACTTCGAGTTCGCAGAAGACGTGCTGTCGGACGCGATGGCGGTAGCGCTCGCGTCTTGGCCGAAGAGCGGGGTCCCGACCAATCCGGCCGCATGGCTGACGACTGCGGCGCGTAGAAAGGCGATCGATCGTCTCCGTCGTGACAAGGCGCTGGAGAAGAAGACCGAGGAGCTGGCAGTGCTTGCCCGAGGTCAAGGTGAGGAGCCGCTGGACCACGACGGATCGATTCCCGATCACCGCCTCAGGTTGATGTACACGTGCTGTCATCCGGCGCTCGCGCTCGAAGCACAGGTCGCTCTCACACTGAAGACGGTTGGTGGCCTGACGGTCCCCGAGATCGCCTCGGCCTTCTTGACGGCCGAGACCACGATGTATCAACGAATCGTCAGGGCCAAGAGAAAGATCAAGGACGCCCAGATTCCGTATGAGGTGCCCACAGGCGCCGACCTGCCCGAGCGGACGGCGGCCGTGATGTCCGTTCTCTATCTGATCTTCACCGAAGGGTATTCGGCGCACGGCGGAGAGCAGCTGGTACGGGTCGATCTCGTCTCGGAGGCGATTCGACTGGCGCGAGTCCTGTGCACCGTGATGCCGGACGAGCCCGAGGCGATCGGGCTGCTGGCGCTCATGATGCTCCATGACGCCAGGCGGGCGGCTCGGACCGACGCCACGGGAGAGCTGGTGGTGATGGAGCATCAGGATCGCGCACTGTGGAACGGTGCCGCGATCGGAGAGGGTCTCACGCTCGTCGAGGCGGCCCTCAGGTTCGGCCGTCCCGGCCCGTTCCAGATCCAGGCTGCCATCGCCGCGGTGCACTCACAGGCCGCGACGTTCGATGTCACCGACTGGCAGCAGATCGCAGCCCTGTACGGAGAGTTGGGCAGGCACCAGCCAACACCGGTGGTGGCATTGAATCACGCGGTGGCCGTTGCCATGTGGCGAGGACCCCAGGCGGGTCTGGCGCTGCTCGACCGCCTGGGCGATTCGCTGGACGAACACCACCTCTTTCATTCGGCGCGAGCAGAGTTGTTGCGGCGTGTAGGCCGTACCGATGCGTCCCGGGCCGCCTACGAGATGTCGTTGGGTCTGGTCACAAACGAAACCGAACGGCGGTACCTGCAACGGAGGCTCGACGAGCTCGCCTCCTGACGCTCAGGTTTCGGCGATCCAGGCGTCGACCACCCGGTGCATGGTCGAGATCGGGACGGATCCGGTTCCGAGGATGCAGTCGTGGAACGCCTTGATGTCGAACCGGTCACCCAGCGTCGACTCGGCCCGGGCACGCATGGCGTCTATCTCGAGGCGACCGATCATGTATCCGAGTGCCTGCCCCGGATCGCCGATGTACCGGTCGATCTCACCTGCGATCTGGTCCCGGGTCATCGGCGAATGGTCGACGATGTACTGAATTGCCTGACTTCGGGTCCACCCCAGAGCATGGATTCCGGTGTCGACGACCAGACGGCAGGCTCGCATCGAATCGGCGGACAACATCCCGAACCGATCGAGGTCCGAGGAGTACAACCCCATCTCCTCCGCCAGTCGCTCCGTATACAAGCCCCACCCTTCGTTGTAGGCGGCGATGTAGTAGTCGGAGAGGAGCCGGTGCAGGCCCGGATTCTCTTGGGCGATGCTGAGCTGGAGGTGATGGCCGGGAATGCCCTCGTGGTAGGTCACGGCCTCCAGTTGGAACGTTCCCCACATGCTGGGATCGGAGGTATTGAAGAAGAAGCGCCCGGGTTTGGAGCCGTCGGGAGCGGGCCGCGAGTAGAAGGCGAGTGGCCCCTGGTCGATGGCGTTGGCATTGCACGGGGCTTGAGGGAGAACCCCGAACCACCGTTCGGCGGCACCGGCGGCTTTGGCCAATGCGCGTTCGGCGTCGGCAACCAGCGTTTCGGCGTCCTGATAGTGGAGTCCGGGGTCGTCTCGAAGCCGGGCGTAGATCTCACCGATGTCCCTCGTGCCGAGGACCGAACGTCCCAGTTCTCGGTATTCGTCCTCGAGACGCTCGATCTGGGCCAGTCCGGTCTCGTGCACCTGTTGGGCCGTGACATGCATCGACGTGTGAGCCCATACGAGGCGTTCGTACAGGTCGCATCCCCCGTCGAGATGGAGCAGACCGGGTCGAGCGTCGTCTTGAGCATTCGGCAACGAGTGAGATCGCAGCGTGGTTCGTAGCCGGTCGAAAGCCGGCGCCACCGTTCCGTCGAGGATCCGGCCAAGTTCGTCATTCCAATCCGGGCCGGCGCCCGGTGGCGGACTCTGGGCGGCGAGCGGACCTTCTGACAGCGGACGGGCCAGGTGTTTGTCGAGCATGGCCACAACACCCGAGACCAGGTGCTCGATCGGTACGACACCGGCGCTTGCGGCGTCGGCCAGTCGGTCCCCCCAGCCGTCGAGAAACGCTGCCAGACCCGTGACCTTCTCCAGGTAGCGGGGACCGTGGTCCGGATCGGTGAGCACGTAACGAGGGAGGAACGTGAACACCGATGGGAGGAAGCCGGCGGCCGGATTCATCCATTTCAGCTCTGGGCGCCACTCGAGCTGGGTTGCCATCGACTCGCCCGAGAACTCGATCGTGTCCACCAGGATTTGGTCGGTGGGAGTTGCGGTGGCGAGCTCGGACGCGCGCCGGGCCAGATCGCGGTACGTGTCCGCCACCGTGCCGCCGATCTCGGGCCACCGTTCCAGATACTCGAGTTCGCCTGCCCACAACGCGTGCTCGTGGTCCGAAGCTCGGCGAAATGAGACGAACTCGTCGGCGAGAGACCGGGGTGAGGTATGAGAGGTCGGCACGCCGCAAACCCTACCGGAAGCATGCGAGGCGTTCCGATGTGATCCGGTGGAGGGGAGGGTCGGCGCTGCTAGTCTCGCCAGTGGTGCGCTCAGAGAGTGCAGCCCTCCGACGGTGGAGCGAAGTCCGGTGCGAATCCGGCGCTGACCCGCAACTGTGAAGCCGCCTCAGGCGGATGAGCCAGGTCGCCTCCCTCGCCGGTGGACGAACAACCTCGAGGTGAAGGTTCCGTTCGTCGGCGTAGCCGACCCGGCCTTCATCCTCCGACCCAGGAGGATGTGATGAAACGAATCGCAGGGATGGCCGTTGCCGTCCTCTTCGCAGCGTGTACGGCTTCGACGCCGGGTGCGACCACCACCGAACCCACGCCTTCCACGACGGCGATCGTGGAAACCGTGTATCCGGTCACCATCGAGGCATCGAACGGGCCTGTCACGCTGGCGACGAAACCCCAGGCGATCGTTTCGCTTTCGCCAACCGCCACCGAGATGTTGTTCGCCGTTGGCGCCGGCGGCGAGGTGGTGGCCGTCGACGAGTTCTCGTACTTTCCCGCCGAGGCACCTGTCACCGAACTCTCCGGATTCGCCCCGAACGTCGAGGCGATCGCCGCCTACGAGCCGGACCTCGTGGTACTCGCCGACGACATCGACGGGGTGGTCGGTTCGCTCACCGATCTCGGGATACCGACCGTGCAGATGTCCGGATTGGAGGTCCAAACGCTCGACGACGTGTACGCCCAGATCCGGGCGTTGGGCATGGCTGTCGGTCACGGCATCGAAGCCGAGGAGCTCATCGTGGACATGAAGGCCTCGATCGAGGAGTCCCTCGCCTCCGTCGAACCGCGAGAGACGCCCCTGACCTACTACCACGAACTCGACTCCACCTTCTACACGGTCACCTCCTCGACGTTCATCGGGCACCTCTACTCCTTGTTCGGGCTCGAGAACATCGCCGACCCGGCCGACGTCGATGGCGCCAGCTTCGGGTATCCGCAGCTGTCCGAGGAGTACATCCTCGAGGCAGATCCCGATTTCATCTTCCTCACAGACTGCTGTGGCGACACGATCCAGACGATCTCCGCCCGCCCCGGATGGGATGACCTGTCGGCGATCCGGGCCTCGGCGGTGGTGGTCTTCGACGACGACGTCTCTTCACGGTGGGGCCCGAGACTGGTGGAGTTCATGCGAGGCATCGCCCGCGCCGTCTCCGAAAAGGACCCGACGTGACCACCGCCATGGTTCCATCACGCCTCAGGCCCGGCTGGATTCTTGGTTCGCTCGGTCTGCTCGTGGGGGCCATCGCCGTGGCGGCCGCTGTCGGACCTGCCCAGATTCGGGCATGGGACGCGGTGGCCGCACTCATCGATCGACTTCCGTTCGTGGCGTTGGACACCGGTCTCACCGACCGCCAATCCGACATCCTGTGGCTGGTTCGTTTTCCGAGGATCGTTCTCGGGGGGCTCGTCGGGGCGATGCTTGCCATGGCGGGTGCCGCCTACCAGGGGGTGTTCCGCAATCCTCTCGCGGACCCGTACCTCTTGGGGGTGGCTGCTGGTGCCGGCCTGGGAGCCACATTCGTGATCGTGACCGGGGCAGGCCTTCCGTTGCCGGTCGCGGCCTTCGGCGGAGCGGTGCTCGCTGTGGTCTTGACCTATGGACTCGGTCGAACCGTCCGGTCCAGATCGACCACCAGCCTCGTGCTGGCGGGGGTGGCCGTCGCCTCGTTTCTCACGGCCCTGCAAACCTACGTCCAGCAGCTCAACGCCGAAACGGTTCGGGAGGTGTTCGCCTGGATTCTCGGTCGGCTCTCGACCAACGGATGGGACGAGGTGATCATGGTTCTTCCGTACGTCGCGGTGAGCGCCGGGACTCTCTTTCTCCACCGGCGGCTGCTGGACGCTCTCGCTCTGGGCGATGAAGAGGCGGCAGGTCTCGGTGTTCCGGTACGACGCGTTCGCCTCGTTGTCGTGGCCGCGGCGACACTGGGCACGGCCGTAGCGGTGGCCGTCGGCGGTCTCATCGGCTTCGTCGGGATCATCGTCCCCCAC
>JAOUGY010000182.1 GCA_029865445.1 Acidimicrobiia bacterium
GTGAACCGGCACGGTGGCGGGATCCTGCCACTCTGCCGAGCTGTCCCACACCTGCTCCAGGAGCTGTCCCCGGCTGAACACCTGTTTGGGATGGGAGGCCATGAACGCCAAGAGATCGAACTCCTTCGCCGTCAGGTCCACGGGTTTGCCGTCGACCACCACCTCCCGAGCGTTCACGTCGATCGTCAAACCGTCGTAGTCGAGCGAGGCCGGCGTCAGGGAAGGTCGGCTCCTGCGCAGCACCGTCCGCACCCGGGCGACCAGTTCGCGGGGAGAGAACGGTTTGACGACGTAGTCGTCGGCGCCCAGCTCCAATCCGAGAACGCGATCCGCCTCCTCCGCCCTCGCCGTGAGCAGGATGACCGGCATGTCGGAGTGCTTGCGTACCTCGTGAAGGAAATCGAGACCGGAGGCACCAGGAAACATGATGTCCAGAATCAAGAGATCTGGTGCCGGTCCGGCCAAGATCTTGCGCGCCGTATCGGCGTCGGCGGCCTCGGAGACCTTGAATCCCTCCCTGGCCAGATAGGCGGACACGACTTCGCGTACGCGCGGTTCGTCGTCGATCACCAAGACTCGTTGCTGACGTGACATCACGGAGAATGCTACGTCCCCCGCCTCCGATTTCTTCCCAAGCTCCCGCGCCGTTTCTCGTTTGTTCCTATTCGGCCGAGATCCGCTCGACAAGATCGTGTGCCGACCGCATGCGGGAGCCGAGTTCCACGAGCAACCGCTAGGGTCGCGGGGTGGCTCCGAAGACCGATTGGAATCCTCTCCTCGGAGGCGAACTGTCCAAGCCGTACTGGCACGACTTGATGCAGTTCGTGGCCCAAGAACGAGGCCGGTACTCCGTGTACCCACCCGAAGAAGAGGTGTTTGCGGCGCTCCACCTGACCCCGTTCGCGTCGGTGAAGGTCCTCATTCTGGGCCAGGACCCGTATCACGGACCCCGTCAGGCGCACGGCCTCTGCTTCTCGGTGCGGAAGGGCGTCGAGAAGCCTCCGTCCCTCGTCAACATCCACACCGAACTCGCCTCCGATCTCGGATGCCCGGTTCCGTCCCACGGGTCGCTCGAACACTGGGCTTCGCAGGGGGTCCTGCTCCTCAACGCCACCCTCACGGTTCGGGCTCGCCGGGCGGCAAGCCATCAGAAGAAGGGTTGGGAGACGTTCACCGACGCCGTGATTCGGGCGGTCAACGACAAACCCGAACGGGTCGTCTTCGTCCTCTGGGGTTCCTCCGCCCGCCAGAAGAAGGGATTCGTCGACATGACGCGGCACACAGTCATCGAATCCCCGCATCCGTCACCGTTGTCGGCGCATCGGGGCTTCTTCGGATCGAGGCCGTTCTCCCGAGCCAATGAGGCGCTCACCGCTGCGGGTCGCTCCGCCGTTGAGTGGTGCATCCCCGATTGAGATTCAGCCCTCGGGCATCACCCGCCGATACCACTCGTTGAATTCGTGCGCCATCGAGTCCTTGTCGGCGTACACGCCCCGGGAGAAGGCGCGGGACGACACCCCGGCCTGAACTCTCTCGCACACGTCGTAGTCCTGGCGTGCCACCAGTTCCGAGAACTCGACGACCTCGGACGGATCGAAGTCGTCCGACGCCACCGCCTCGGCGGTGAAGAGGTACTCGGAGATCACCGACGTATGGGCGGGCCCGCGAGGTACCAGCGTCGTGGCGATCGCACTGGTACCGGTGATGTCGATGAACATGTTCGGGAACACCGCCGCCCCGAAGTACGACGACGCCTCGGTTTCACCCATCCCTGCGAGCAGCGGCAGCCACGACCGCCCCGACAGGGTGAAGCTGTCGGCCCCGCCGGCGAGAGCGACACCGCCGTCGCTCCTGTCGGGGTCGAGGACCGAGCCGGTCTTGTAGATCGGGATCAACTCGACGAGTTCCGGATGGACCTTCGGGCAATGAAGACACTCGTTGTAGTTGTCGATGAGGATCTTCCAGTTCGCTTTCACCTCCGAGACCGTTCGTACGCCGGTTCTCAAGGATCCGAGGTCGTGTCGTTCGAATCCGAGCGGCTCGTGGGATTGGTCACCGAGCCATGACCTCAGGTCCTCCCCGGTCTCGGCGAGGCTCACGAAAACGAAGCCTTCCCACTCGTCGACCCGAACCGGCCACAGCGACATCGAATCCCGGTCGACTTCGTCTCTTCCGACATGGGGCGTCCCGATCAGTCTCCCATCGAGGGAGTAACTCCAGGCGTGATAGGGGCAGGTGATTCCGCCAGGCGCCCCGCGATCGCCCTCATCGCACAATCGGGCCCCGCGATGGCGGCAGACGTTGAAGAAGCCGTGCAGAACTCCCTCCCGATCCCTCACGACGATCACGCTCTCACCGCCGACCTCGACGACGAGTCGATCAGATGGTTCGGTGACGGTTTCCGACCGGCCCACGTAGCACCATTGCTGGGCGAAGAGCGTCGTCATCTCCAGTTCGAAGACCTCCCTGGAGCTGTATTCGTGACCGGTCAGGGTGTAGTGGACCTCGTGATCTCCCATGGCCGGATGATACGCCCGAGAGCGCCGCGGGTGGCGGCCCCACAAGCCTTCCTACACTCCCGTCCTGTATGGGCGACGCCGTGGTGGACCTCCAAGAAGTCGGGTACGTGGTGGCCGGGGTGACGGTCCTCACGTCGATCACGCTGCAACTGGAACCGGGCGAGGTCCTCGGTGTCGCAGGTCCGAATGGGGCGGGAAAGACGACGCTCCTTTCGGTGGTCGCCACCCTGCTCGCTCCCACTACGGGATCGGGCACAGTCCTCGGGGCGACTCTTGGAACCCCAGGAGCCAAAGCGGTGAGACCAAGAATCGGGTTGTCGGGACACGACCCGGGGTTGTATGCCGACCTGACGCTGTCGGAGAACATCCGGTTGTGGGCCCGGCTGGCGGGAGTGCCGGAGAGGGCTGCCGACGACACCCTGGCTCGAGTCGGACTCGCCGGCGCCGCCGATCGGCGGGCGGAACGTTGTTCGAACGGGATGCAGCGAAGGGTCGATCTGGCACGCCTGCTGATGCTGGAGCCGAGTCTGTTGCTCCTCGACGAGGCCCAGGCCGGGCTCGACAACAGTTCCGAACCGATCATCGATGCCCTCATCGATCGGTGCCGGGCGACCGGAGGCGGGGCGATCCTCGTCAGTCATGACGCCTCGCGGCTCGCCACCAGGACGGACCGTGTGGAGACGCTGGTCGATGGGGCGCTCGGGCGATGAACTTCTGGTCCCAAGCTCTCGTGATCGCTCGTCGGGATCTCCGCATCGAAGCGCGAGCCGGCGAGGTCACCGGTGTGATCCTGCCGTTCGCGGCAATCGCGGTATTCGTGGTCCCCCTGGCAACCGACACGCTTACGGTGAGGCTGGCCGATCTCGGATGGCCGGTCTACTGGTTGGTTTCCCTCTTGTTCGGCATGTCGGTGGCTCTCCGGAACAGCGCTACCGAGTCACCCACACAACGACGTCATCTGCTGCTGCTCGGCGTCGACCCGGTGGCTCGTTTCGCGGGCCGCGCCGGTGCTGCCGCGGTCCTCATGATCGCGGTCATGAGCGTGACCGCTCCCCTCATGGTGCTCTTCTACGACCCCGACGGGCTGCCGCCGATCGCATTGTGGGCCGGTGTCGTCGTTCTGTTCTCCACGGGCCTGGCGATGCTGGCGACACTCGCCGGCGACGTGACCGTCGGCTTGCGGGCGCGGTCGATGCTGGCGCCCCTCCTGGTGGCGCCGCTCGCCGTCCCGCTCGTCGTCGGGTCGGCACGGGCGGTGGAATCGGTAGGTCGGGGAACAAGTACCCTTGGACCGCTGATGCTGCTGGTCATCGCCGACCTCGGGCTTGCGATCTCGGCGATAGTGACCGCCCAACCGTTGGAGGAAGCCACCACATGACGTCCGACACAACCCGATCGTGGGTCAACCCCGTGATGGGTGCGGTTTCTGTGCTGGCGATCGGCGCCGGCCTGTGGACGGCGTTCACGTCGGCGCCGGATTCCGAACAGGGCAATTTCGTGAGGATCCTCTACATCCACGTTCCGTCGGCATGGTTGGCGTTCCTCGCCTTTGGCGTCACCGCCCTCGGCTCAGCAGGCTGGCTCATCCGCAAGAAGCTCCGATGGGATCGCCTCGCAGAGGCATCGGCCGAACTCGGCGTGCTGTTCACGGCGATCGCCCTCTTCACCGGAGCCCTATGGGGGAAACCCGTGTGGGGGAAGTACTGGGACTGGGGTGATGCTCGGATGGCGTCCACCGCACTCATGTTCTTCGTCTACCTCGGCTATCTGGCCCTCCGCCGGGCCACACCCGACCCCACCCAGCGGGCCCGACGATCGGCCGTGCTCGGACTGGTTGCGGTGGTCCAGGTGCCGCTCGTGTACTTCTCGGTCACGCTGTGGCGCACGCTCCATCAGCCCTTCACGATCCGTCCCGACGGTATCCAGATGGACTCATCGATGGTGGTGGCATTGCTCACCAATCTCGCGGCCTTCACGATCCTGTACGTGGCCTTGCTCGTCGCCCGGTACCGGCTCCCGGGTGAGGTCGCCGGCACCGCCACCGTCCCTGCCGGCGCCGCCGTCACTGCCCCCAACCTGAGGAGCGAGCCGTGAGCGATGGGTTTGTGTGGGTGGCGTACCTGGCGACGTACGGACTGATCGCCGGATACGTGGTGGCGCTCGTCGGTCGGACGAGACGGGGCGGACGGGGCCGCTGATGCAGCACAAGGCCTTCGTCGTCGCGGCGGCGTTGGGCGTGGCGGTTGCCGGCTTCTTCCTGGTCCGCTCGCTCGGGAGCGATCTCGTCTATTACCTCACCGTCGACGAGGCAATGACGAATCGGGCCGACTTCCCTGACGGTGCACCGTTCAAGGTGTCGGGCCTCGTCGTACCCGGGTCGCTGGTCGCTCTCGACGGCGGGGTTTCCGAGTTCCAGATCGGCGATGGAGCCGCAGCCATCCCAGTCCGCCTCACGCGCACTCCCCCGCCGCTGTTCGATGAGGACGTACCCGTGCTGCTGTCGGGAGCATGGCAAGGCGACGTCTTTCTGGCCGACGAGGCACTGATCCGCCACGACGAAGGCTACGAGGCCCCTGCCGAGGGCAACTACGACCGATGATCGGCCTGATCGGGACCGCCGCCATCGCCACCGGGGCGATCAGCGCCGTGTGGCTGGTGCTGAGGGCGGTCACTGCAGCCGGTGGCGACGAAGCGGCCGCCGCCGCCGACCTCGGAGCCCCGGCGAAGACCCTCTTGGCCTCATCGCTGCTGGCGATGGGCGCCCTCGAGGCGGCCATCGTCTTCAACGACTTCTCCATCGTCTACACCGCAAATCACCACTCGTCCACGACCCCTTTCCCCTTCGACCTGGCTTCGGCATGGGCGGCGCTCGAAGGTTCGATCGTGCTCTGGGGGATGGTGCTCGCCATCTTCACGTGGTTCGTGGCCCGCGACCACCGGGCCAATCGCGACCGCCTGGCGGCCGGCGCCCTCGTCGCGATGGGTGCGGTGGCCATCTTCTTCTTCGGGGTGATGGCCACCATCGCCAACCCCTTCGAGACCTGTGTCGAGGCAGGCACCAGATCGTGCCTCGAATCGAGCCCCGTGCCGCTGGTGGGCGCCCAGGGCCCAATCGACGGGGCTGGACCCAACGCCCTGCTCCAGAACCACCTGCTGATGGCGGTCCATCCGCCGCTTCTGTACATCGGATACGTGGGGCTCACCGTGCCGTTTGCGTACGCCATGTCGGCGCTGGCACTCGGGTTGCCGGGTGCCCAGTGGTTGCGGCGATCTCAGCGCTGGACGGTGGTGGCATGGTCATTCTTGACACTGGGGATCGTCCTCGGGAGCTGGTGGGCCTACGAGGTCCTGAGCTGGGGTGGGTACTGGGCCTGGGACCCTGTGGAGAACGCCTCTTTCATGCCATGGCTCATCGCCACGGCCTTCATACACTCGGCCCTCGTCCAGCAACGCCGGGGCATGCTCCAGAGCTGGAACTTCGTCCTCGTGATAGGTGCGTTCGCCCTGACCATCCTCGGCACCTTCCTGACCCGCTCCGGCACGATCCAATCGGTCCACTCGTTCACCCAGGGTCCCATCGGCCCTGCGTTACTCGCCTTCCTGGCGATCGTGCTCACGGCGGGCTTCGGCCTGTTCGGCATGAGGGCACATCTGGTGGCTCAGCCCTCGCGGATGGAGACGTTGTCGAGCCGCGAGGGCTCGATTCTGTTCAACAACCTGGCCTTGACCGTCTACGCCACCGTGGTCGTGGTCGGAACGTTGTATCCGATCGTGTTGGAGGCGTTCTCGGGCGACCGGGTGCAGGTCGGAGCGCCGTTCTTCAACCGTCTCGCCGTCCCACTCAGTTTCGCGTTGTTGCTGGCGATGGGTGTCGGTCCGGTGATGCCGTGGCGTGTTGCCAAGCCGAGTCTCGTGTGGAAACGAATCCACGGCCCGCTACAAGTGGCACTCGTCTTGGCCGCCCTCACCGTCATCTTCGTCACCCGGACCGGCTGGGTGGTGCTCGCCGTCACGCTATCGGCGTTCATCATCGCCGTCGCCCTCCGCCACGGCTTCGATCAGGCGCACCGAGGTGCCGCCCACCGGTCGACGTCGATCTGGGCCGAAACCCGCCGGATGGTGAACGCCGATCCTGGATATTGGGGCGGCCAACTCAGCCACATCGGGGTGGCTCTGGTGGCCCTTGGGCTGGCGTTCGCCGGAAATCTCTCGGCACACACCGAGATCACCCTCGAGCCGGGTGAAACCGTGAGCTTCTCGGGGTACGAGATCAGCTACGAGGCTCCGTTCTCCAGGTCGGAGCCGAATCGGACCATCATCGGGGCGCGCCTGAACCTCGCCGTGAATGGTCGGTCGATCGGGACGGTCGAGCCGAGCCTCAACGAGTTCTCCAACAGCGCCCAACTGATCGGGACGCCCGCCGTGTTCACTCGGCCCGGAGGCGACATCTACCTGACTCTGCGCACGATCCCGGATCCGGCGGCCCGTTTCACCCTCGACTCCTCTCCCCTCATGTGGACGGTCTGGCTGGGCGGGATCACAACTGCCGCCGGCGGGTTCATAGCCCGACGCTCGAAGCGCCAAGCCCGCGTCCGAGAGGTCGCCGGTGCCTGACAACCTCGTCCATCGGCTCCGTGCAGGCGCCACGATCGCTCTGGCCGCATTCGTGGTCATCTCGGTCCTGGCCGCTCCCCCGCCTCCTGAGGACAGGGCCGAAGCGATCGGAAGCCTGATCCGGTGTCCCGTGTGTGCGGGCGAACCGATCGCCGACTCTCCCGCCGGCCTCGCCGAGGACATGATGTCCCTCGTGCGGGAAGGCGTCTCCGCCGGGCTCACCGATCAGGAGATCATCGACTCGGTGGTGGGCGCATACGGCGCCGACGCCCAGGTTCTCGATCCCCCGTTCAACATGGAGACGGTGTGGTTGTGGCTCGTCCGCCCTT
>JAOUGY010000502.1 GCA_029865445.1 Acidimicrobiia bacterium
AGGGGTGCCACGGAGTTCGATCGTGCACATCCCCAACGGAATCGACCTCACATCGACCGCGACGATGGAGCAGACCAGCTCAACAGGCTCATCCCGGATCTTGTTCGTGGGCAGGCTCCATCCACAAAAAAATCTCCAGACCCTCATCCAGGCCGTGGCAAAGATTCATGCCGAGAGGCCCGGCGAGCTATCAGTGTCCCTGATCGGGGAGGGTCCGGCGCGCCCCGACCTCGAAGACCTCATCCGGGGACTCGGATTGCACGACGTGGTGGACATGCCCGGCGAGGCGAACAACGTGAGCCCCCACCTGCTTCACGCCGACATCTTCGTCCTTCCCTCACACGCAGAAGGGATGTCCAACGCACTCCTCGAGGCCATGGCTCACCAGCTACCGGTTGTCGTGTCAGACATCCCCGGCAACAGGGACGTCGTCACCGACGGGGTCGACGGGCTCACCTTCGATCCCCAATCGGCTGATGATTTGGCGTCCAAGCTCTTGACCCTGGTCACAGATCCGGAACTGCGGCAACGGCTTGGATGCGCGGCCAGACAGGTCGTGATGTCGACCTATGACCTCGAGATCGTGCGCGACCGCTACATCGAGATTTACGACGCGCTCACGACATGACGAGTACCCGAGTGGGTACAACGGGGTCGGAGCTGGGCGCGATCGCGATGCTCACAGAATCGACCAAACGGCTTGACGAACCCGCCGCTGAACTTCGACCTCAGGAAGATCGGCGTCGATCACGACAGCGGGAAGGCCGCTCCAATCGCTGTCGAACACTTCTGAGGCGCGAATCCTCACAAACTCTGCCGAGTCCTCATGACGACGTTCGATCGCGACTCCGGGGGATGCCCTGAGCACGATGACCAGATCGGGTGGAAGGATCGAGTCGTAGTACCGACGTTCGCGAGCGGCGAGCCAGTTCGCTACGCGCCCGTCGGTCAAGCCGGGAATCCGTCCCAACCGCGCCGAGTCCATGAGGCCGATGTTCGAGAGCGGCCACCGATCGGATACCACCAGGACCCCTCGACCAGCGTCTCGCCGGGCGCGACGGTATTGCAGGAACCGGTCTCGCGCTATCGATGCGTGCCATACGCAAAAGGAGAGTCCAGGGAAGCTCTCGATGGAATCCCAAGGTGTCAGCCGGGTGGCCTCGAAGAGGCCTCGCCGCCGAGCTTTCTGAATCGGCCTACGGACCAGTCTGCTCCAGCGAGACCACGGAGGTTTGCCCATGTGGATCCGCCGTACCGCCATGTCCTTGGCGAAATGGTCTACGAGAGTAGAAACCGCTGTCGATTTCCCCGAGCCGTCTCCACCGACAATGGCCACGACCGCACCCCCAACGTCGGGGCGCTTGCCAATTGGCTGCCTCTCAGACCGAGCGCGATATCGCCTCAACAACCTCCGCCACACTCTCAGCGAGGCGTCCACACCGGGTCTGTGGCGACCGAGTCCGTCTAGAGCACGCAGCAACCGTCGCGCCACCAAAGCGCGTTGGATCCGATTCAACCGCCCATGGATGGCGTCCAGGCACTGTTGAAAGAGATCGTCACCGACGATCGGAAGATGCGAACGGCGGAGATCGTCGACCTGCTCGGGTTCGGAGCGCGCCGTCAAATCGACCAGCTCACGCCTCTCGGACAGAGACAGCTTTCCTTTGCGAGCGATCTGAGCGTCCAGCGGGGAGTGTTTGACGACCATCCGGATCACAAACACGAGATACTCCCAATCGGCCGATGGAATCGGAAGCTGGGTTTCGTTTGTCCTCGATCGGAGGTAGGGCTGCTCCACCGGGAGTCGGAAGTTCTTGGTCATGTCATCGCCGACTACGAGCTGGTAGTGGGCATGCACGTGCACGATCTTCATCGTCCCTTGGTCAACGCCGTAGTAGTCGAGGATCCCAGGAAGCTGACGGTCGCGACTGGGCCGCGCAAGCACAAAACCAAGCCCCTGAACAATCGACGCAAACCGAGTTGCATCCTCACGCGCTATGAGAAGGTCGAGATCCTGATCTCCCGATGCCGCCTGGCGCAGAGCTTCGTTGCTCTTCCAATGGCAGTAGACAACACCTGCCGTATCCAGTGCGTCGCGTAAGCGAGAAACGAGCTCGATCATCTCACCGGGTTCCTGCGCGTCGATCACGACCGGGCGCCCTCTGCCGTGCTTCGTTGCGTTTCCTGAAATAGTTCCAGCAGCCTTGCCACGCCAGCTCGCAAGTCGAATTGCGCGACTACTACGTCGCGCCCGGCGATCCCCATCATTTCCATGTCTCCGTTCAACACCGATTCGATGGCGTCGGCGAGAGAA
>JAOUGY010000503.1 GCA_029865445.1 Acidimicrobiia bacterium
GGCGACGGCCTGGACCGCCGCCAGCAGACCACGGGCCGTCATGGGCGACGGGTCTCCGGACCCGCCCTCCTCCATCGGCGTGCCCAGCGCCCAGCGGGTCTCTCGCCTGATGATCTCCATGTCCGACGACGTTGTCCCCACGTCCTCGGCGGTGATGTACCGACCCTGCAACGAGTCGATGATCCGGCCGTACGCGCGGAACAGGCGCTCACCACTTGCGGTTCGCGGATCGCCGATGATGACGGCCTTTCCGCCTCCCAGGTCGAGCCCGGCGGCAGCCGCCTTGTAGCTCATGCCTCGGGAGAGGCGTAGGACGTCGAACAGCGCCTCGTCCTCGGATCGGTACGAATAAAAACGGGTCCCGCCAAGTGCGGGACCCAGTGCGGTCGAGTGGATGGCGACGATGGTGCGGAGGCCGGATACGGGATCGAACCCGTAGAGCACCTCCTCGTGTCCCCAAGGCGCCACCTGGTCGAATACTCCCAACGAGAGTTCCCTTTCTGAGATCGAGTACGAGTGTACCGGGGCGAGTTCAGGTCGTCTCGGGGCCGATGTCACAGGATGTCCGGCTGTCTGTGGTCGGAGGCCGAGTGGCCAGTCTCTAGTCACCAGTCACCAGCCACCAGTCAGCAGCCACCGGTCACCAGTCACCAGTCTTTCTCTTTCCAGCGGGGTCGGACGGGTTTCCTCCAGCGGGACCGTGTCCCCACAGGGGACGGAGGGGGAGGAAGCGCACCGCGCCCCGCCGTAACGCGCACCGCGGCCCGGGCGGAGCCTCCGGTACAGCCCGCCGACCTCGACATGTGGATTGGGGGTACGATCGCCGCCCATGATCAAGACGGCCCAGCTACGCGTGTACGAGCCGGTGGTAGACACGGAGGTCTCATTGGAACCCGCCGTCACCGTCAAGATCCCACCCCGTCGTGACCGTTTCGGAATCGTCGGTGAATCGATGGTCGAGGATGCCTTGATCGCCGAATGGCGGGGCGTCCGATACATCTGTCCGCGGACTCCGGCCCTGCGAGCGCTCGAGGGGGTCCTGGCCATACGAAGGGCGTACGGTCAGCTGGGCGGAGGGGCCGTTGTCGGCGACGAACTCGCGCGAGCTGCCCGAACCGAGCTCGAAACCCGCCAGGCCGAGCACCCTCAGGAGCGGTCTCAGATTCTCACCTCTGCATGGCACGTTCCGATGCGCTGGTTCGTTCCCTTCCATCCCTCCGGCAAGGAGATCGTCACCGGCGAGTTCACGACGGTTCGCTACCGCACCGCGCTGGCCGCCGGCATGGAGCGGCTCGACCGGGCGGTCGAGATCCTGTCGCGGGCCGAGATACCGGACTCGACGACGATGGAGGTCGAAGAGCTCCGTACCTGGCTCGAACCCTTCTCCACCAAGGCAATGGTGGAGCTCGACTACGGCGACGTGGCGCGCATGTTCCAGGTCCCGGAGCTGGCCATCGACGACTCGGTCGCCGACGTCTGGGCGGCCCTCGATGCGCTGGCGGCCGGAGAGTGGGAGAAGGCCGGCGAGCACTACGGGGCTCTCGTTTACCGATGGACTGGCGCCATGTCCATCTCCTATTCGAGCTGAACTGTCGTGACCTGCGAGTCACTATCCTGACCGGGTATGTCCGATCTCTCGTTCACCCGCCCGGATCCCCACGACTTCCTCGATGTCGATGGCCTGCTCGACGACGAGGAGCGGCTCCTACGCGACACGGTCCGCGATTTCGTCGGGGACCGCATCCTTCCCGATATCTCTCATTGGTGGGAGGACGGCGTCTTCCCGAAGGAGATGGCGAAGGAGATGGGGGCGCTCGGGTTGTTCGGCATGCACCTGGAGGGCTACGGCTGCGCGGGTGTGTCGAACGTCATGTACGGGCTTGCGTGCCGGGAGCTCGAGTATGGCGACTCGGGCGTTCGTTCATTTGTCTCGGTCCAGGGATCGCTGGCCATGTTCCCCATTTGGAAGTTCGGCTCCGAGGAGCAGAAAGAGACGTGGTTGCCTCGAATGGCAGCAGGAGAAGCGATCGGGTGTTTCGGCCTCACCGAAGCCGATGCAGGGTCGGATCCCTCGTCGATGAAAACCCACGCCCGCCGCGATGGCTCCGACTGGATCATCAACGGCTCCAAGATGTGGATCACCAACGGGTCGATCGCGGATGTCGCGATCGTGTGGGCTCGAACCGACGAGGGCGTCCGCGGGTTCATCGTGCCCACGGACACTGCTGGCTTCTCTGCACCCAAGATCGAACGCAAGGCTTCGTTGCGGGCGTCGGTGACTTCCGAGCTGCTGTTGTCCGACGTACGGGTTC
>JAOUGY010000183.1 GCA_029865445.1 Acidimicrobiia bacterium
GAACGCCGTCCGCGATCGGCTCGCCGTCGAGCGAGATCGAAACCGGTCCGTCGGCCCCAACTTCGAGGCTGTCTCTCTCGGTGGCGAGCCCCACAACCACCTGGGAAGGCAAAATCCCGGTGCCAGAGACAGGTTCGAGTCCGCCATAGAAGTGGGCGAGAATCTCTGCATATCCGGCCCCGCCGCGCGCCATCGCCTCGGCACCGAACTGACTCATACCCACCAGATGTCCCCACCCGTGACCGTCAAAGGTGTAGACCTTCTCGATCCGGGGCGGCCCGTCGATCGGTGGAATGAAGTCGGCGTACGACTCGATCGTGAATGTCGGCGACAAGATCGTCTGAGGGTATGGCCGGTCGACGTCGGGTCTCATCACCGGAAGCAGGCCCTCGAGCGAGGGGGCCGCCCTGTTGAGAGCCGTCCTCAGCTCCCAGGTGCCGATGCTCGTCACCCCATCGGTGCCGATCACCTCCACCCTCCACGCTCCGCCCCCATCGGCGGTGGTGACGGTCTCCACCCCGATCAGCGCCCCCTGGAGGAGCCCGGCTTCACGGAGCAGCGTCGCCATGTCCCGCTCGTTCAACTCGAAGCCCCAGTCGACGAACGGCGAGTCTTCGCCCGGAGACTCCACGGCACGGAGATAGGGGGTGGGCGAGGCGCCCGGGAACACATCTTCGACGGAGCGGGTGCGTCCACCCGAGGTCGACGAATACAGCGCCTGGGCCGGCTCACCCTCGTGGAGAAGAATCTCGGACCCGGTCGATTCGACGGCACGTTTCCACCGATCGCCTCCCCATCCTTCTACAACCCCGACCCCCGAATAGACCTGACATTGGGTGGTGGCACAGATGTCGTAGCCGTACCGCCGCCCCGAGGATGTGCGACCGCGGCCCAGAGTCCAGGCCAGGTAGGTCCGGGCGGCAACGGCCTGTGCTCTGAGCGCCTCTTCCGGCCACCCGAATGGCACCTCGGCGATCCCCTCCAGGTAGCGGTCGAGGGTTGTGGCCTCGGTGAGACCCAAACCTGCGGACGTCCCCACCACCGACAAGGGTCCGGCATAGCGAACATCGTCGACGACGATCCTTACCCCCTGGTCGGCCGAAATCGTCACGGTGTCCCCCGCCAGGGTGGGCGGCTCTTCGGGCGTCACCGTCGGAAAGAGCGTGAAGACCATCACGGCGGCGGCCAATCGATGAGACGCAGGGGGACCGGTCGACCCGGCCTCCCATCGAGTCGGGAACCGGAACCGTGCCGTTCGCATCACTCTGCCCTGTGTTCGACGGCACCTCCGAGGGCGGCGAGCTTGGAGGCAAAACCCTCGTACCCACGATCGATGTGATGCGCATCGCCCACGACGGTCACGCCATCGGCGCGCAATCCGGCAAGGACCAGAGCCGCCCCGGCCCGGATGTCATGGGCCAGTACAGGCGCTCCGCTGAGCCGCTCCACCCCCCGGATCACGGCGTGCTGCCATTCGGTGGTGATGTCGGCGCCCATGCGGAGCAACTCACCGACGTACCGGAATCTGGCGTCGTAGAGGTTCTCGGTGATCACCGACGTTCCGTCGGCGACGCTGAGCAAGGCCACCATCTGCGGGTGCATGTCGGTGTGGAATCCCGGGAAGGGAAGGGTCGCGAAATCGACGGCCTTGGGACGCTCGGGTCCCTGGATCCGCATCCACCCCTCCCCTCGCTCGACTTCACATCCGGTCTCCTCGAGTTTGAGAAGTTCCATGCGCAGGTGCGAGGGCACGCACGACGTGACGGTGATGTCCCCGCCAGTGATGGCTCCGGCGATCGCATACGTCCCGGCTTCGAGCCGATCGGGTATCACGCCATGCCGAACCGGTTCGAGATTTTCGACGCCCGTGATGCGAATGATGGCCGAGCCCGCTCCCTCGATGTGCGCTCCCATCGAACAGAGCATGGACGCCAGGTCCTCGATCTCGGGTTCTCGAGCCGCGTTGATGATGACCGTTTCACCGTCGGCCAGTGTTCCGGCGAGCAACATGTTCTCGGTGGCTCCGACACTCGGAAACGGCAACTCCACTTCCGTCCCTCTGAGCTTGCCTTCACACTTTCCTACGAGGACCCCGTGCACGAGTTCGAAGTGGGCGCCCATCTGCTCGAGTCCACCGAGGTGGAAGTCGATGGGGCGCGCCCCCAGGTCGTCGCCGCCAGGAAGCGCGACCCTGGCCTCGCCACAGCGGGCCAGCAGCGGCCCCAGCACGATGATGGAGGCACGCATGGCTCGCACCAGTTCGATCGGCGCCTCCGGGTCGAGTGAGTCTGGGATGACAACAGAGAGCTCGTGACCATCGAGTTTGGTGTGTGCGCCCATGTGGCCGAGCACCCGTCCCATGAGCTCGACGTCGAGGATGGCGGGCACGTTGGAGATGATGTGGCGGCCCGGGGCGAGAAGGGTGGCGGCCATCTCTTTGAGTACGGCGTTCTTGGCACCTAGTACTCCGACGGTCCCCCGGAGCGGCCGACCGCCCTCCACGACGATGGCTGGCATGTGATCCAGTCTAAGGAGGCTCCCGAGTCAGCTCGCCCCGGTCGCCCCGGTCCCGGGGAGCCCGGAAGTGCCCGTGCCGCTACCCTGCCCGAGCATGCGGATCGCATTGGGCTCGGACCACGCAGGTTTTCCTCTCAAACAGCAGCTCGCTCGACGCCTCGCCGAGTCGGGCGTGACGGTGTTCGACCTGGGCACCCACTCCGACGACCCGGTGGACTATCCCGATTTCGCGGCAGCGGTGGCGCGGGCCGTCGGTGATGGTCGAGCCGACCGGGGAATAGTCGTCTGCGGCTCGGGCGCAGGGGCGTGTGTCGCCGCCAACAAGATCAAGGGCATCCGCGCCGCGGTCGCACACGACACGTACACGGCCCACCAATCCGTCGAACACGACGACGTGAATGTGCTGTGCCTGGGTGCACGTGTAATCGGCATCGCACTCGCAGATGAGGTCGTCGACTCGTTCATCGGAGCGAAGTTCAGCGGCGAGGACCGGCATCGCCGGCGTCTCGACAAAGTGAAAGCCCTCGAAGGCTGAGCCGTCAGGTCTGCGACAGGTTCTCGAACAATCGGCCGATCTGATCGGCGCCGAGTTCCCCGGCCACTCTCCCCACCACGGCTCCGCTCGAGTCCACTGCCACCCAGAACGGGTACGACGTGAGCCCGAATGCCCGGGCCGCAGTCGAATCCTCGTCGTCCATGATCAGCAGCTGATCCCAGCCTTCCCGATCGAGCCATGCTGCAGGCGGGAAGTTGGGCTGGCCGCGCTGGGAGCCGGTGGCGATCGCCACGACGTCGACACCGAGCCTGTCGGGGTTGCCCTCCAGCCACTCGACGATGCGGGGGACTTCGGCCTGGCAATGGGGGCACCAGTGAGCGACGAACACCAGCAGCGTCGGCGCCGATCCGGGCGTGAACGCCACCGCCTCGCCGGCGCTGTTCACGCCTGACACGCTCGGGCTCGGCTGGCCGAGGGCGCCGTCGGTCGACGCCGAGTCGAAGGGGGGCAGGAGGGTGCCGTCGATCGTGACGGCGCCGTACGCCTCGTTCGCGAACTGGTTTGACGTATCGCCGCCGCAGGCACCGAGCAGCAGGGCCAGCGCCGCGATACCCAGGATGGTCTTCTTCATGTCGTCTCCTTCGAGATGAGTGCAATGATCAAGAGAAAGCCGGCCGCGGCCATGAACGGGATCGAGACGAACCCGAACTGGTTGACGTACTTGGCCGTACATGGCACGCCAACTGCGCAGGCGGTGGATCCGGTGAGTCCCGGGAACGTCTGCAACAGGTAGTGGTACACGCTGATACAGCCTCCGATGACCGCCAGCGGCAGCGCATAGAACTTCACGGAGCTGTCCTTGCGCAATGCCGCGATCACGAGGATCACGGCCAGCGGGTACATGGCGATGCGTTGGTACCAGCACAGCCGGCAGGGCTCGAATCCGAAGACTTCGGAGTAGATGAGGCTGCCGGTGGTGGCGACGAGCGCAACCGCAGCTGCCGTCCGGGTGGCAGGGAGAATCTGCCGAGCCGACGGCACGAAGATGACCAGGATGGCGACGCCGATCGCCAAGAGCGCCAGGCTCGAGACGATCAGGTTGTAGACATCAACCGACATGTGTGGCAGCCCCGACCAGGTTCGAACTGGCGTTTCCGGCTTGAAAGGCCGGCGTCCTAGACCGCTGGACGACGGGGCCGTGTGAACACAAGGCTAGTGGACATCCAGCGGGTTGAAACTCATCGCGCCGAGCTCTCTGGCAGAGAACACCCGAGCAACTCGAAGCCGTGAAACAGCCTCAACGAGTGCGGCGTCCAACTCGTTCAACGCACGGAGCGCTTCGCAGTCGAGTCGGACCGATTTGGTTCGAGTCATACGCCTGACGTAGCCCGGCGATCGGCGCCATCGTCGGCGGTGACGTCGGGGTGACCGAGCGCCGGTCCCGCGCCGCCGCCCTGGCTTCGCGGCAGAGCCCACCGTCAATCGGCAACGGTTGCCGGCAGCGACCACGCCGCTGATGATCAAGCGTTCATCGATGCGGTGAGCCTCGACGAGGCGTGAGACGCGCCGAGATCTGGACCGCTGCCGCAGGCAGCGGCTACACCGGCAAGCCGCGTCCGGTAGTGATCATCCAAGACGATCGCTTCGATGCGACCGGTTCGGTGACCGTGTGCGCTATCACCACCGATCCGACCGAGGTACCGCTGATTCGGCTGCCCATCGTGCCCGACGATCAGAACGGCCTGCGGATGCCCCGCAGCCTGATGGTGGACACGGTCACCACCGTGCCACGCGCGAAGCTCGGCGAGCGAGTCGGACGTCTCGCCGACAAAGACATGGTCAGACTCGGCCGCGCCATCGTCGTCTTCTTCGGCCTGGCAGGCAGCTGACCGACCCGATCCTGGAGATGCCGTTCTCGCGCCTTCGACGAAATGTGCGTTCGTGTACCCGTGTTGTTGATCGGTGCATCCGCACAGTGCCCGGCACCTCGGGGTCGGAGCTTCACGGCCGAGTCGGCAACGCTTCGGCCCACACACTTGGGGGATCGGGCTCCCGACCCCGACACGGCTCCCGTTCCGAGGAGGCTGATGATCCTCGACTGAAGGGTATCGTGCACCTATGAGGAGTGCCGGTCGCGCCGCCGCTCAGCGCATCATCGATGACGTGACTCACGAGGGTCGCCGCCGCGACGCCGAGGAACTGATGGCCTTCATCGCCGACATCACGGGTGAGGAGCCGAAGGTGTGGAACGCCAAGAACATCGGGTACGGGCAATACCACTACCGGTACAAGACCGGCCAGGAGGGCGACTTCTTCACCATTGGATTCTCGCCGAGGAAGGACCGCATCACCCTCTACGTCATGTCGGGCCTGAGGGGCTTCGACGACATCCTTGACCGACTCGGCCCACACACGACTGGCAAGTCGACCGTCCATCTCAAACGTCTCGGTGACGTCGATCGCACGGTCCTCGCAGAGTTGATAACCGAATGCGTGACCCACGTCGAGGCAGTCGAACGTTCGCTGGGCGCGATTCCGCGCATGAGCGACATCCCGCCTCGGACCCCGCCGGATGTCGTCGACTGACAGATTAGGAACTTGGTCTGACCACCCTGGAATCGATCCGACTTCGAGCCGATGCGGGGGCGCCGGATCCAGAACCGGAAGCGTAGACAGAACGCATGCATAATGTAGACTGAACGCATGGGAACGACAACGATTCGCGTCGACACCGACACGCACGCCCGCCTCCTTGCGCTGAGCCGAGCGACGGGGGCATCTCTCATCGAAACGGTCCGCGATGCCGCCGAAGCGCTCCAACGCCAACGCTTCGCCCATCAGGTGGTCGCCGAGCTTGCTGATCTCCGAGAGGACCCTGAAGCATGGCAGGCCTATCTCGCCGAAGCGGATGACACGCTGGTCTCTGATGGCATCGGTTGATGATCTCTGGCTCGTCGATTTCGGCGAGCCTCATCCCGGTGAGCCGGCCGCGCACCGCCCGGCATTGATCCTTGGTCCGCCCGACACGTTCGGCCCCGGGTTTCCGTTTGTGATTGTCGTCCCGCTGACGAGGGTTCGGCGTGGCCTCTCGCTGCATGTCGAGGTTGAGGCCAGCGCCGATACCGGTCTTGACGCCACCAGCTACATCCAGTGCGAGCTGATTCGGTCGATCAACCGCAACCGACTCGTCCATCGCCTCGGCGGCGCACGGCCAGACGTAGGCCACCAGGTCAGCACCGTCGTCAAGACGCTGCTCAACCACTGACCGACTCGCACCAGATCCGGGCCCAGATCACCGCCACGGTCGGATCGGCGTCTATCGGCGGCGGAACGCAAGATCGGCGAGTTGACGATGGAGAACGAGATCTTGCGGCGGGCAGCCGAAGAAAGGGGGCTTCAGATCCCGCCGCCGAAGCGGCCTGGCCACTCGCGCAGTGGAGGATCGATGTGGATAAAATCCTGAGCGGCGGCCTGCTGCGCCGAACCTTCTTCCGGAACCCACGATCCGGCCAGGGAAGGCAAAGGGGACCTCGAGTGCTCAGCAGGAAAGCGGTCAACGATGTCGACTCTTCGGTGCCCTGCTGGGCGACGGTGAGCGTGGGTCACGAAGTCGCCCCAGGCTGGGCACTCGAAAGCAGCTGACATGACCAAACAAGAGTCATTCAAGGCCAGGGTCCGGGCTCGCATGACCACTACCGGCGAGCGCTATCACGAAGCCCGCCGCATCCTGCTCCAACAAGCCCGACCGACACCGTCGGCTCGGGTATGGGTCGCGGTGCCAGATCTATCCGACGAGGCAATCCGCGCCGGTACCGGCAGAGGCTGGGAGGATCGGTGTGATCTTATCGATGGATGCGAAGCGCGGACCGGGGGACACCAGGCCATCGCCACCTATGTCCGTGACGAGCATGCGATCGATGCTTGGTGGGCTCAGGGAGTCACGGTCGGATATGAGCGCATCACCGGCCTCCGGCTGCCGCACCAGATGGCAGATGGCACCTTCACCGCCAACAAGTCCCGCACCGTCACCGTTGACGCCACTGCGTTGTGGCGCGCCCTGCTCGAGAACGAAGAACGGCGTCATCTGCTACCCGATGTCGAAACCGTGCTCCGGTCCCGTGACACCGCCAAGGCGATACGCCTGGCGATCGGTGGCGGGGTGGTAACGATCACGCTCGAAGAAGTCGGTAGCGGTCGGGTCAAGGTCGTTGTCGAGCACAAACACCTGCAGTCGATACGTGCGGTCGAGGAGTGGAAGTTCTATTGGAACGACTGGCTCGAAGTGCTCGACGACGATACCGCGAAGCACTGACATGGATCGCTTCACGGACACTAGGTACGTGGCTGTCCGAACGTTCCGCCGATCGGGCACTCCGGTGGACACGCCGGTCTGGCCGATCGTCG
>JAOUGY010000504.1 GCA_029865445.1 Acidimicrobiia bacterium
GTGATCGCGTCGCTCCACATCCTGGCGGACGCCGGAAAGCTGGCCGAGGTCAGACTGCTCCTCATCGAAGGTGTCACCGACACCGATGTCGAACTGGAAGCGTGGGCGCGGATCGTCACTGCCGTCGACCCGGGCGTTTTCGTCCGAGTGATGCCGTTCCGGCACGAGGGGACCCGGACGGCCGCCCGAGAGTGGCCGATCACCGGAGAACGCGCCATCGAGCGTGTTGTCGGCCGGCTCCGGGATCTGGGGCTGACCGGTCCGTTCAGCGCCTGAACGCCTTCGGGGGACACGACTCGGAGTGCCTACCGGAACTCGTGTGTTCCCCACCATCCACTCTCGTCGTGGGATAGTCCGGCACCGATGTACCCGAGCGCTCGAACGAGGAGTACGGCCATCTGCCCTCGGGTCACAGGATCTTGGGGCAGTAGCGGGCATTTGCCGGAGCGTTCCAGCCTGGCGCGATCCCGCCGGGGTCAGACGCTCTGACACGTCGGAGGCAACAACCCGTGAGTAGCCTCGGGCCGATGAGGTTCACGTGACCCGCCGCAACCTGACGGTGACGCATTTCGGCGCCTACGAAGTCGAGTCCGACGGTGCATCGGTGGTATCGGTGCATCCTTTCGCCAAGGATCCAGACCCGTCTCCGATCGGAGCGAACCTCGAGGCGGTGACGCGAAACCGTGTCATGCGACCGTCGATCCGGTCGTCGTGGTACGAATCCGGTCCCGGTGCCGCGACCGAGCGCCGGGGAGTCGACGAGTATGTCGAGGTCGGCTGGGACGAGGCGTTCGATCTCGTCGCCGCCGAGATCGAACGGGTTCGATCGTCGTTCGGAAACGAGTCGTTGTTTGCCGGTTCGTATGGTTGGGGGAGCGCCGGGCGCTTCCACCACGCCCAGAGCCAGATTCACCGGTTCTTCGCAACCATCGGTGGATTCACGACCAAAGTCGACACGTACTCGAACGCGGCCGGAGCCACCATCACGCCACACGTCGTGGGCGGGACGTGGCACGAAATCGTCGCCGGCCACACCTCTCTTCCGGTGATCGCCGAACATACCGACCTGGTGGTGGCCTTCGGGGGGATACCTCTGAAGAACGCCCAGGCTCAACACGGCGGGCAGGGCCGGCACATGGTCCGGAGCTGGCTCGAACAAGCACACGACCGCGGGACTCGTTTCGTCAACGTGTCGCCGATCCGTGACGATCTGGTCGATACCGTCGACGCCGAATGGCTGGCTGCCAGGCCCGGGAGCGATGTAGCCATCATGCTCTCGCTCATTCACACGCTGGTGGTGGAAGAACTCGCCGACGAGGCATTTCTCTCCCGATTCACGGTGGGGTGGGAGAGGTTGCGCGCCTACGTTCTGGGCCATTCCGACGGCCGGGTGAAGGACGCAGCGTGGGCGGCCGCACTCTCCGAGATCGAAGCGTCCACGTTGCGCCGGCTCGCGAAACGGATGGCGGCTGGCACGACGATGGTGAACGTGTCGTGGGCCCTGCAAAGAGCAGAGCACGGCGAGCAGGTTTTCTGGACGGCGATTGCGCTGGCCGCGGTGCTCGGTCAGATCGGCACCCCGGGTGGAGGATTCGGGCTCGGCTACGGCGCCATCGGTTCGATCGGCAACGGCGTGAAACGCTTGCGGTTGCCTGCACTACCGGTGCCGCCCAATCCGGCGGGTTCGTTCATCCCGGTCGCGAGGATCGCCGACATGTTGTGCCATCCGGGCGAGCCCTTCACCTACAACGGGAGTTCCTACACCTACCCCGACATCCGCCTCGTGTACTGGGCCGGCGGAAACCCGTTCCATCATCACCAGCAACTCAACCGGCTCGTCGAGGCGTGGAGACGGCCTGAGACGGTCATCGTCAACGACCCGTTCTGGACTCCGACTGCCCGGCGGGCGGACGTGGTGTTTCCGGCGAACACCTCGCTCGAGCGGGAGGACATCGGGGGTGCCCCGACCGATGACTTCGTCTTCTATATGCCCAGGATCCTCGAGCCGGTGGGAGATTCGCGATCCGACTTCGACATCTTCTCGGGTCTCGCCGAGCGGCTGGGTCATGGGGACGAGTTCACGGAGGGCCTGTCGGCGGGCGAGTGGGTGCGACGGATGTACGCAGAGTTCTTGGCCGACAATCCGGACTATCCGTCCTTCGAGCAGTTGGCCGAGGCCGGGTTCGTGCAACACGTCGAGTCAGAGCCCGGAGAGGGTCACAAGGTGCTGCTGTCGTCATTCCGGGAGGACCCCGAGGCGAACCCGCTGTCCACTCCGTCGGGGCTCATCGAGATCGGATCGGACACC
>JAOUGY010000505.1 GCA_029865445.1 Acidimicrobiia bacterium
GTTTGACGCAGACGAGGACTCGCATCAGCCCTTCATCCTCGAATCGTCGGGATCGAACAGCGGAGTCGATCCGACCCGGGCCACCGTCACCGGGTAGGCCTCGTCCTGGTAGACCACCTGCAGTTTGGTTCCCTCGACGGCATGTTCGGGCGGCAGGTATGCCATCAGCAAGTACTCGTCGAGCGACGGTGCCGCCCCGGCGGTCGTGACACGGGACACCCGACCCTTCCGGTCGACGATCCGGTCGCCGTTGAGCGTCAGGACGGGCTCATTTCCACCCATCGGGTACCGCTTGTAGCCGGCGGCACAGATCTGCGAATCCATCGTGAGAGTGCACAACGTCGCAGCAGGCTCCTCGTCCCGCGCCGCCAGATACGCCTGCTTCCCGATGAAGTCGGCGGACTTGACCTTCGGGCGTGCGAGGCCCGCTTCCACGGGGCTGTACTCGGACTCGAGCTCGGCACCCATGAGGCGGTACCCCTTCTCGATCCGGCCGGTGAGCCCGTACACGCCGATGCCCACGGGGCGTACGTCGAACTCCTGCCCGGCCTCCCACAGCGCATCCCACACGCCGAGGCCGTACTCCATCGCCGTGTAGATCTCCCATCCGTACTCGCCGACGTAGGAGATGCGGAACATGGTGCACGGCACGCCGGCGATGAGCACGTCCCTCACGCCGCCGTATGGCAGGCTCTCGTCGCCGATGTCTCCGTCGACGACCTTCGCCGCAACCTTGGCTGCGTCAGGACCCCACAATCCGATCGTGGTGAGACCCGACGTGCGGTTCTCGAACTGGACCGATCCGTCGGCGGGCAGGTTCTTGCGGAACCAGTATTCGTCGCGGCCGCCATCGAAGGCGCCGGTGACGATCCGGTAGCGGTCCGTGCCGAGTCGCATCACGGTGAGGTCGGAGCGGAACCCGCCCCCTTCGGTCAACACCGGCGTGTACACGGCTCGCCCAGGTGCGACGTCGCAGTTGTTGACCGTCATCTTCTGGATGTAGTCCACGACGCCGGGTCCGGAGACCTCGAAGATCTGGAAGGCGGTCAGGTCGACCATCGCAACGTGATCGCGCATGTGGAGATGCTCACCGTTGCTGATCGGCGACCACCACCGGGCATCCCATTCGTGCTGGCGACCCTCGATGCGGTACTTCTCGACGAGGTCGGCGTTCGACTCGTACCACTGCGGCCGCTCCCACCCTCTGGCGTCGTAGAAAACGGCGCCCAGCGCTTCTTCGCGGGCGTAGTACGGGGAGCGCTTCAGACCCCGCTCGCTCCCCCACTGCTCACGAGGATGGACGATGCCGTAGGTCTTGTTGAAGTGCTCCGCGCAGCGGGCGAGGATGTGGTGCTCGCTGCGCTCGTGGCTGTAAAGACGGGCGATGTCGGACCCATGCGGATCGCACATGTGCGGATATCCGTGGGTCATCCACTCGGCGACCATCTTGGCCGTGCCGGGACCTTCCTTGATCCACACCGCGGCGGCGGACCACAGATTCTCGACTTCGACGGTCTCGCCGAGAACCGGCATCGCATCCGGCGTGAGAGAGAGGAGGCCGTTGATCGCATACCTGATCTCGGCCGTCTCCAGGATGCCGCCCATGAGCTCGAGTGCGTCTTCGAGTTGGTCGTCGAAGTCCTCCTGCGTGAACGGCATCTCGGTCGGGGTCAAGGCCGCTTCCTCGTTCGAAGGAATCTCGTCCGGGTGATGGAAGATCGGGCGATGGGCGTAGGACCCCACCTCCATGGACCCGGCCGACTGCCGTTCGTACATGAACGTGTCCATGTCCCGCACGATCGGATAGCCGATCTCGTTTCCGGTCTGCTGGAGGATGTCGATGGGTCCGACGTCGGCCATCTGATGAACGGCAGGTGTGAGAGGAATGGTGGCGCCCGCCATGGCGGCGATGCGAGGGCTCCACACACCACACGCGATCACGACGTATTCGGCCTCGATCCGACCACGGTTGGTGACCACGGCCGTGACGCGGGGCTTGCCGTACGGGGTGGTCTCGGTCTCGACGTCGAGCACCTCTGTGTTGGCGAAGACCGTGAGCGCACCCTTGGCCACGGCTCCATCACGGCGAAACGTCCCGAATCCGAGCGAGTCGACCACCGAGACACTGGGGGTGTAGAAACCGCCGAGCACGATCTCTTCGTTGACGAAGGGGACGAGCTCCTTGACCTCGGCGGGGGTGAGGAGGCTGGCCTCGATCCCCCACGCCTTGGCGGAGGTCATCCTGCGCTTCAGCTCTTCCATCCGCTCCGGCGTGCGCGCCACCTCGATGCCGCCGCATGCGGTGTT
>JAOUGY010000184.1 GCA_029865445.1 Acidimicrobiia bacterium
CGAAGGCGATCGGGACCAGTGTATGGGCGAAGCGGACGGCGACCATACGCGCCGTTCCGGAGCCACCCAGTCTGGCTGCCAGTGCAGACGCCCCCAGATACGCCAGCCAGATCACCCCGACGGTGGCCAGGAGTGTCACCGTCCCGGTGATGAGAGACGACGCCAGCGGTGACAGCCCCAAGTCGAAGAGGGATCGGTTGAATCGAAGCTCGATGTTGGCCGCCCACCAATCCGTGCCGGAGGCACCGTCATGCGTCACAGTCCCGATCATGGCCACCACGAACGTAACCAAACCGGCTTGCTCAGGGAGATGAGGCAGAGCTCTCAGCCATCCCACCCTCGTGACCGTGCCATCGTCACGCCGCCACCAAGGGGCCATGGCTCCGAGCAGCCGGTTGTAGACCGCGAACCCGTCGACCTCGGAAGGGCTGCGGCCCGCCATCCCCATGACGATCAGATATGCCGTATAGACGAGGGCGGCGATGGCGAGATGGAAAGGATCCTGCCACGGCGACACCAACTCCAGCCATGTGAAGGCCACGAAGACGATCGTCGCCGGCCACACCGTCTGGGTGAGGCCGGAACCCGACTCCACGCCTAGAAGGCCCCTGAGACGTTTCCAAGGGTCGAGTTGGGGGTAGATGTCACCAACGACGGCCGAAACGAACGGGACCACGAGCCAGAAGACCACGAACACCAGCACCGGGCCGGGATTTCGGCCACTCGTCGGTTCACCCACCATGCCGGCGACGATGACGATCGCCAGCCCCACCATGCCCAACCAGCCGAGGAGCCGCGAAACCCACCGATTCGCCGGTCCGGCGCCGGCAGCAGGTGATTCTTGCATCCGGGGCCGGGGCCACAAGACGGCCAGAGCCACGAACGACAGCACGAGAACTGCTCCGGCGCCGACTACGAAGAACTCGAGTGGCACGGGCAGATCCTGTCTCCCCCCGAGCCCATGGGCCAGAACCGGGGCCGGCAGGATCCATGTCAGCAGGAAGGCGATCGCAAAGCAGCCGGCCTTCACCCACCAACCTCGAGTTCGAGCAGAGTGATGCCGGCGCCCTCGAGCTCGACTTCATGCACACCGGGGATGTCGGCCACGAAACTGATCTCGACGGGTTCGCCCGGTTCCACGTCGGCCAGCACGTCGTAGGTGTGTACGTGAACCTCGTCGGCGACGTCGGAAGTCACCAGAATCGTCACTTCGTCCCCCAACGCAACGGACGGTGTCCCGGTCACCGTCACCTCACCTGACTCGACTGCGATCGAGATCAGCCCGGCTGGAGTCGTCGTCGTGGTCGGCGCAGCCGTCGTGGTCGTGGCGACCGTCGTGGTGGTGGTTTCCACGGGGGAAGTACTCGTGGTCGAAACGGGGGCTTCGGTACCAGGAGCCGTTGTGACCACAGAGTCGTCGGTGGTTTCACCACAGGCCGAAACCATCAGCACCGTGACCACAAGGACAGAGATGACATTCCGCCGCATGGCCACATCGTAGGACGCAGATCGCCCAATCCCATCGACTTCGATGGCAGGGCGGAGGAAGGGCCTCAGTCCACCGAGGGGGCCCGTCCCCGTGATCAGTCCTTCTCGATGAACTCGGTGATGGCGTCGACCATCTCCTGAGGGTGGGTGAAAGGTGCCTCGTGGCGGGCACCGACCAGCTCGACCACCCGAGGTTCTCTCAGCGCGGCAGCCATGTCGTACTGCCAGCGCGTTGGCACCAACTGGTCCTTGAGGGGAATGATCACCAACGCCGGCTGCGAAAGTGTCCCGATCCACGTCGCCGAGTCAAACCGGAGCAAGGCGAAGCTGGCGGCCGCTCCGGCCTCGATGTCCCTCCTGTGGGTCTCTTCCCACAGCCACCGGGCGTGGCGTCGCTCCACCGCCCGGGTGCCGAGAAGGTAGAGCGCCCGGAC
Organism: Acidimicrobiia bacterium; assembly: GCA_029865445.1. Taxonomy (GTDB): domain Bacteria; phylum Actinomycetota; class Acidimicrobiia; order Spongiisociales; family ZC4RG35; genus JAOUGY01. The sequence continues at coordinate 1,923 of JAOUGY010000184.1, forward strand.
CTCCGCCGACCCGGTGCCCGTCACCCGTTCCCAGGCCCGGATCACCCAAATTCCGGCGACTCGCGCCACTCGCCACGACCGCGGATGACGGGAGAAGGCCGCAGCGAGGACGAGTCGCTCCACCATGTGCGGATGCCGATGTGCCAGCGCCTGAGCGATGGTTCCCCCCATCGAGTACCCGACCACACAGGCCTCGGTGACACCCACCTGAGCCAGTACCGCAGCCATGTCATCGGCAACGTCTTGGATCTCGAACCGATCCGTCGTCTTCGGTGAGAGCCCGTGGCTTCGGTGGTCGACCACGGTGAGCCGGTATCGCTCGGCGAGCGCCGGACCGACCTTGAACCATTCTGCCAATGATGCGCCACCGAGGCCGTGGACGAGAACCACATGCCGGCCGTCGGTCGGTCCCGTCTGGCGCACCATGAACTCGCGATCCCCGACGAATACGGTCCGGCCGGGAATTCGCCACGGATGGGTTTGCGGCGCCTTGAAACGAGGCGTCACGATCGGGCCAAGCACCCTCCATCCGGCGATGAACATGCCCAGCGCTCTCAACATTCTCTTCACGTCGACCCTCCAGAGAAGACATAGTCGACCACGGGTTGACCGCCGACGAGGTGCTCCTGGATGATGCGTTCCATCACGTCGACGTCGACAGAGTGGTACCAGACGCCGTCCGGATAGACAACGGCGATCGGACCCATCTCACAGACCCGCAAGCAGTCGGCCTTGGTTCTGAGCACCGAACCGGTTCCGGCAGGCACCGGCGATGGTTCAACCTGCAGACCTTGCCATTCGGGCGGCGCCGTCGTGAGCTCGAGTTCCTTGAGGCGCCGCTTCAGGTATCGCCACACTTCGTTTGTCTCCGCAACGGATGCGCACTTCGGCGTCGTCTGGTCTGCGCACAGGAATACGTGCCGGTCCGCGACGCCGATGGAGAGCGCTCCGGCAATCGCTGTCAGCCGCTCGATGCCGTCCATCTCGAGGACGCTACCGGCCAGCACGACACAACACGAAGCCGCCCTCACAGCTACTGCGGGACGAACAGCATGCCGACAGGACGCCCATGGCCCATCCGCGCGTGCTCGTCATCGGAGCTGGGATGGTGGGAGTCCACCATGCGCTGGCCGCCGCACTGGCCGATCATCCGGTCGTCCTCGTCGACAGTCACCACACGCCCCGCGGCGCTTCGTATCGCAACCTGGGGGCGATCCGCATTTCGGGAAGGCATCCCGGGGGCCCCCTGGAGCTCGCCCAATACGGCAACAACCGGTGGGCCGCAATCGCCGCCCGAGTCCCCGACGTCGGATACCAACGCTCGGGTTCGGTGACGCTGCTCCATGACGAGGCCGAACTCAAGGTTGCCGAGGAGTACTGCGAGATGTACGGAGATCGGATCGCGCTCGACATCGTGGACGACACCCTGATCCACCAAGTGGAACCATCGATAACTGGGACCTATCGAGGCGCGCTCCTCTGCCACGACGATGCCTTCATCAGACCGTTCGAGGCCGTGCCCGCACTGGTCACCTACCTCGAACACGCCGAGGGCGTCGACATTCGACTCGGCACCCGAATCAAATCGCTCGAGCAGACGGGCGGTGAACTCGTTGCCCACTGCAGCCACGGTCCCCCGATCCACGCCGACGTGGCATTCGTCTGCACCGGCGATGCTCTCGACTCTCTGTTCCGGGATCACCTGGACGAAGCTCCTCTGACAAAGGTCCGCCTCCATTCTTTCGAGGTGGCCCAAACCGGGCCACACCCTTCGATGCTCGTCACCGATGGATCGGCCTTCCGGGTCTACCCCGGATTCACCGAGCTCGAGTCCGCTCGCACCCTCGACCGGCTCGAACCGGCGGGTGTGGAGTCGATCCAATGGATCGTCGCCAGCTCTCCCGACGGTTCACTGCTCGTCGGCGCCACGGCCGAGGTCGAGCAGGGGCACGCGTCGAACATGCCGCTCGAAGGCTCCAACTGGCTCGCAAGACGCACCATCCGTGCCTTCGGGCGGGGTGCCGGCTCGGTGATCAGGCGTTGGTCCGCCACCGTCGTCGACATCGACCGCTCCGCGCAGTCCGACCCCTATGTCGCACTTGAACCGGTGCCGAACGTCTTTCTGATAACGGGTCTCGGACTCTTGGGGAACACTCTCGGTCCGGCGATCGCCCGCCAGTCGATCGCTCGCATCAGTCCAGACGCACGCGACCCGCTGGACCAGCCTCCACCGCCCCCACCACCACGGCTCCGTCGATACCATCGATCAAAGCGGCCGTCGCTCGCGGGCTGGCGGACATGAGCAGTCCGCCGCTGGTCTGAGCATCGCACAACATCCGCAGCCGGCGCTCGTCGTAGTCGCCGGCGACCATCGGGCGCGCGGCCTCGACGTTGCGCTCCGAGCCACCCGGGAAGAACCCTGCATCGAGCAACTCCCAAGCGCCCTCGATGACGGCCACGTCACCGACGACGGCCGAAACCCCCGATGCAACGAGCATCTCGCCGAGGTGTCCGAGGAACCCGAACCCGGTGACGTCGGTGGCGGCGCCGACACCGACGGCCGACATGGCGATCGAGGCATCCCGATTGAGCATGGCCATCACGTCGATGGCGCGGCGCGCCACAGGCTCCGGGCAACCATCACGCTTGATGGCGGTGGCGATGATTCCGGTGCCGATCGGTTTGGTGAGAACCAGGAGGTCGCCCGCCCGGGCTCCCGCATTCGTCACCACGCGCGATGGATCGACGAAACCCGTCACGGCGAAACCGTACTTGGGTTCGACGTCGTCCACCGAGTGCCCGCCCACAATGGTGCAACCCGCGAGGTGCATCACGTCGGCACCCCCCCGGACGACGTCGGCGAGAACATCGAATCCGAGCCGGTCTCTCGGCCATCCGACCATCTGAAGAGCGGTAACCGGCGTGGCACCCATCGCGTAGACGTCGGAGAGGGCATTGGCCGCGGCAATCCGACCCCAGTCGTAGGGGTTGTCGACGACCGGCGTGAAGAAGTCGACGGTCTGCACCAGGGCGCTCTCCGACGACAGGCGGTACACGCCCGCGTCGTCGCTCGTCTCGGTTCCGACGAGGAGGTCGGGATGAGACGAGGCAGGATGGGTTCGCAACGGCGACAGAACCTGTGCCAGCTCGGCGGAGCCGAGCTTGCAGGCTCAACCGGCGCCGTGGCTGAAACTGGTGAGTCTCAGGTGCTCCATTCCGACGACGGTAGTGGCCCCGGGACGGCATGCCGGCCGGCGCGTCCGGCGAGATGGGACGATCCGAGCGTGCTGCTCGCGTCACGCCGGTGGTCCGGCCTCGACCATGCCGCGAACGTCCTCCAACCCGGCACCCGGATAGGGCCCTACCTGATACCACGTGACTCCCGCCGCCTCGAGCGCCTCGAGGTCGGCGTCGGGGCCGCCGCCGACGGTTACATCGAGGTCATCTCTCCCCGTCAGCCCTACGATCTCGGCGATCACCGCAGGATCGAGGGCCGCGCCGTCCGCGGCGATCGGAAACACCCCGTCGAAGCGACCGGCACGACGGAACGGCGCCCGGTTCGGCCACATTCCCGCCACCCAGATCGGGATCCGTGGACGCTGAATGGGCGAAGGGGCGAACGAGGTCTCGACGACGGTGAAGTGATTGCCCCGGTACTCGAACGGCTCACCACTCCACATTCCGACGATCACCTCCAGACCCTCGTCCAGCAGGGAAGCCCGGTGATGTGGGTCTGTCGGTTCCCCGAACGTTCCGAACTCCTCGACTGGGGGGAAACCCAACCCGACCCCGAGTATCAACCTCCCGCCCGACAGATGGTCGAGTGACACCGCTTGTCTCGCCAACACCCACGGCCGCCGTCTGGGCACCGGCGTGACCATGGGGCCGATGACAATCCGGTCCGTCGCCTGTGCCACCGCCGCCAATTGGACCCACGGGTCCCCGACCGGCATGGCGTCGGCCACCACGATGTGGTCCCAGATGAAGAAGCCATCCCACCCGCAGCTTTCGGCTGCGACCGCCAATTCGACCACCACCCGGGGGTCGGCCAAGTCGCCGAAGTTCGGCAGGTTGATCGCGAATCTCACAGTCCCTCCGCCAGTCTCAGGTCGTCACGAGAAGGACGTCGCGACAGCCGTTGTTCCAACAACTCTCTGGCGCGGCGACCGTTGCCCGCCTTCACCATTGCGTCGATCACAGTGTCCTCGACGACCTCCCGCTGGGCGCGGCTCCCGCCGAGGAACGGAATGTCGTCGTCCGGGACGTCGAGCAGCTGCGCCGCCGACTCGAACTCGCCGTTGGCATAGGCCCGGATCCCCCGGACAACCCTCACCATCGTCGGTGCCTGCGGACGTCCGTCCCCCCGCTCCGTCAACGCCGCCTCGAGCTCGGCCAGCCCCGCATCCGATCGTCCCCCGGCGAGTGCAAACGCCACATGCCAGTCTCCGTATCGGAATGTCGGGGTAGCGGCCATTGGGCCGGCGACCTCGACGAGTTCGTCCCAGGGGAGCCGGGATGGATCGAAACCTCTCAACATCAGACGCCACAGGAGGGTGGGAGCATCACTCATCGTTCCAGGACCGCCCACCGTGGGACTGATGGTTGCCCGATATCGGTCGAGGCTGCGCTCCCACTCCCCCAATCCCAGATCGTGGAGAGCAAGATGCCACGTGAAGTGGATGTGGAAGGGGCCGTGGTCATCGTGGAGGCCCATCCACGAGTCCAATTCGGACGAACCCTCCTCGTGGGCACCACGCTCGTAGTGGACATGAGCGACCGAGTGCATGGCGTCGGCGTTGTCGGGTCGCAACGAGAGCGACCGGCGGCCGAGTCGTTCCGCCTCGTCAAACAGCCCCGCTTCCTGGTGCACGAAGGCGCTCACGCCCAGAAAGGCCCAGTCATCCACCACTTCGCCACGTGCTGCGGCGAACATCGAAAGGGCACGCCGGCGGTCTTCGAGCCCTCCCCCACCGAAGTGCGAGGCGAGCATCACCTGCTCGAATGCCAGAACGTCCTGGGGATATCTCTCCAGGTGGGTACCAGCGGCATCGAGGGCGGGGGACACCGAGGCAAGGAATGCGGTCGAGAGGAGACCCACATAACTCTGCTCACGGGGCGACATCGCTGCCCCGGTCGCGTGCGACAGCGCGGTCCTCGCCGCCTCGTGGTCCCCCCCGAAGTGCCGCCAAGCGGCCAGCGTGGCCCAGGCAAGACCGAAGTCCGGGTCGACTCGAGTGGCCTGCTCCAGAAGGGTGTCGGCTCCGCCGGACAACGCCAGGAAGCGGTCGAGACCGGCGTTGTAGGCGTCCGCTGCTTCGGCCACCTCGGTCCCGAGCCGGAACCCGTGTCTGTCAACGAGCATCCAATCGAGCGTAGCTGTGCTGCCGTCCGCAGCGGGATGACCCAGAGAATCCCAACGCGCCTTCCAACAACCCCTACGCGGAGGAAAACGCCGGTGCGGCCCCGTACCCGTGCGCCCA
>JAOUGY010000506.1 GCA_029865445.1 Acidimicrobiia bacterium
GTAGCGGTACGCCTCTCTCGCTACGCCCTCCACGGTCACGGCCTCGTCGAAACCGGAGCCGGGGTCGTACCCGGCGAGGAGGCCATTCATGCCGCGACCTTAGCGAGCGGCCTCCCCGAAGGTCTGTCGCCCCCCGGGCAACAAGTCAGGTTCAGGCTCTACTCATTGCCGCGCCAATGAGTCCGATCATCGCCATCTCGATCCCGCCACCGACGCCTCCTCCGGAGATGCTCGACAGCATCGAGCCGAGGTCGAGGCTGCCGCCTCCACTGCCCGCCCCAAGCGCCGCCAGCACCTGTCCGCCAATCCCGCCACCGAGGATGCCTGCGATCGAGTCACCCGTTGTGCCCAGATTCGGCTTTCTTGAAGATCCCGGTCGGCGCACGGGAATGACCCCGTTTGGCTCGCTTGGAGCCCAACAGTCCGGAGTCCGGGACCCGTTTGTGGGCGACTGGCGCCAACCGGGAGCTCGGTGCAACACTGCGCTGGACATGCTCGTCCGGGCCGGGACCATCTATTTCGACGTCGACGCCGTCCTTTTGGACAAGGACGGAACGCTCATCGATCTCGTCGCCACCTGGTCGCCTGCCGGCCGCAGGTTCATCGAGGTGGCGAGCGGAGGGCGAGCAGACCTCGCCGCCCGCCTGGGCGAGGCAATCGGCGTGAGCAACGGCAAGGTGGTCCCTGACGGAGTGCTCGCGGCCGGAACGATGGAGGAACTCGCCCGCACAGCCCTCCGCGTCCTCCGAATGTCGGACGCCCCTGACCCCCGCGAGGCGGTGGCTCGCGCTGTCGAAGCATCCAGCCGCACCGCGGTGGCGTGCGCTGCGCCGATCGGGGACGTCCAGGCGGCGATCGATCGTCTGGAACGGTGCGGTATCGCACTCGCCGTCGTCACCAACGACGACACCGAACCCTCGATCACAACCCTCCAGGCTCTCGGGATCGGGCATCTGCCCGTCGTAGGGGCCGATCTCGGTTATTCGCCCAAACCCGAGCCGGAGACGATGCTCGCCGCGTGCGCACTCCTAGGCGCCGATCCGGCCCGAACCGTCTACGTGGGGGACTCCGCCATCGACGAGACCGCTGCCCGTTCCGCTGGGCTGTTGGGGGCGATCGGAGTCGGCTCTTCCTCGATCCCCTTCGATGCCACGATAGGAGCGCTCGACGAACTGGTCGTCGACGCCGAGTGAGCGCCGACGACCGGTTCGCTCACATGTCGACGGCTTCAGCCACCTCGACCGATCCGCCGGCGGACAGAATCGGGCACCCCTTCGCCATGGCCACCGCCGCGTCGATGCTGTCGGCCTGAACGACGGTGTAGCCGGTGAGCGGGTTCGCTCCCCCACCGTCGGACGTCGAGCCGTCGGCGGCCACGGTCTTGGATGCGCCAAACGGAGCTCCGCCGTCCACGAGCGCTGCCCCGATCTGGCCGTACCAGGCCTCCCAGGCCGCCATCACCGCTGCCATCTCTTCCTCGGTGCCCGCCATGCCGCTTCCGCCGTGGTAGCCAAACACGTACTTCGCCATCGTGGTCTCCTCTCTCTGGCACACCGTGTGTGTGCCTTCCACCCTCACAACGAAAATAGGTCTTGGAATTCGACAGCGCGGGAAGCAGACGATTCAGCCGCGCGAGTATCGCTGCTCAGCCCTGGCCTTCGCCTTGGCGGCCTCCACCGCACGATCGCGGGGGGCGGCGGTTGTCGTCAGTGCGGCCAGAAGTCGTTCGGTGGCGGCCGCCACCTCGGAGACGGCCGCATCGAACGCAGCGGTGTTGGCCGCCGACGGTTTGGTCGAGCCGCTGACCTTGCGGACATACTGAAGGGCCGCGGATTCGACCTCCTCACGTGTCGCCGGTGGCTCGAAGTTGTGGAGTTGACGGATGTTCCGACACATGATCGCCGAGCGTACCGGACCCCCAACGCCAAATTCCGGGAAGATGCGGTCGGGTCAGCCGGGAGCCAGCCACGGCGGACGGGGGGCGTCGATTCGCGGAATCGTCGACGGTACGCCCGGGAACCGATCGTCGTTGCCCCTCTCCCAATCCCGAAAAGCCTCGGTCAGCTCGTCGCGGGTGCGGGCGACGAAGTTCCACCACATCTGGATTCGTTCCCCCAAAGGGGACCCCCCGAGCAGCATGCACCGCGACCCAACATCGCCCGCTTCGATCGAGATGTCAGACGTTCCTTCCGGAACCAGCGCCACCCATCCCGGATCCACCCGGTGCCCCGACACCAACACCGGACCGGTCACGGGCACGACGCAGTACTCGAACCCCGGATCTGCGACGAACGGGGTCGCCCCCT
>JAOUGY010000507.1 GCA_029865445.1 Acidimicrobiia bacterium
CCGTCACGGAGATCGAAGGAGCGTACGAGTTCGTCCTCGGGGAGCCAGGGAATCGATCCGCCGCCGGCGACCACCGTCGCCGTCTCCACACCCGGCGGCGGTGCCGGAGGCCCGCCCACCGTGATGACCGGCAAGCCGTCGAGTTGCCCCACCACGAATCCAGGCAACTCACCTTCCAAAGCTCCGGACTCCGCGTAGACCCTGGATCCCAAGCCAGGCCCGGGGTCCGATGTCACGAAGCCGACGTCGCCCCACAGTCGGAGCACGCCTTCAACGCCTACGACCTGGTCGAGGCCGCGACCGTTCATCATGACCACCCGGCCCCGACTCGACCATGCCAGGAGCCCCGGGGCGTCTTCGTGCCAGACGAATGAGTCCACGTCGGAGGCCACGAGAACATCGCCACGATTCCACTCTGAGACCATCAGCAGCCCGTCCGACGTCGTTCCGGCCACCTCGTTGCCCGAGACATCGATCGATGCCCGGGTGTAAGCGGGGACATTGCGAAATAGCACCGCAGCCTCGTTGGCGACGATCCAGTCCGTCATCGCACCTCGAACCACGATGACCGCCACGGCGCCGGGAAAGCCGACGGGGATCCCTTTCCTTTCCACGCTCACAGGTGTGACGGTCGGCGCGCTCGTGAGCACCAAGGCTGTGATCACTGCCAGCCCGGCGAGGGCAACAGGTGCGAGTCGTTCGGTGCGCACGCTCATCGGTGCAACGTTATCGAACAGGTTCGTGGAAGACTCCCCCAATTCCGACAAGTCCGTCCCACAACGGGCCGAGCGCGATCACCCAGGCAGCGATCCCGATCCCGATCACCATCGGTACCGTCCACGCTCGGAGAGCCGGTACAGCCCGTCGCACGTCGAGCCGGACGGCCGCAGACAAGGGCCACCGGCCGGCGACTCCCAGCGGTATCAGCCCGCCCGCCACACCTCCCAACCCAATCATGCCGGCCGCGTATCCCACTCCCAGCGCGACCTGCCCGACCGCCACGAGCCCAACCGCCACCTGACCGAGGGCGATGACTCCCCTCGCGATCTGACCGATGGCGATCACGCCGACCGCAGATTGACCAATGGCGATGACGCCGGTCGCGAACTGCCCGATCGCAATCACACCCTGGGCTTCCGTCCCGACTGAGATGGCCTGCATCCCCGGAGCCTACGACCGACGATGTAGCCTCGACTCCTCATGGCCGGCTATTCGGGCACTCCTCTCGTCAAGAAACTCGGTATCAAAGAGGGCATGACCGTGCTGCTCGGCGGCGCACCGGATGGTTTCGTCGGGCTTCTCGGCGAACCGCAGGCGACGTTCCTCACCGCTCCGGCGCCGTGCGACATCGCCATCGTCTTCGCCGTCGAGGCCGCAGAACTCGACCAGGCTTTCCGGCAGGCGATGGCAGTCATTCCCCCCGACGGGGCCATCTGGGTGGCATGGCCGAAGCGGGCCTCGAAAGTCCCCACCGACATCACCGAGGACCGCTGTCGGGAGATGTTCCTTCCAACGGGAATGGTCGACACCAAGGTGTGCGCGATCGACGACACGCGGTCGGGGCTGCGTTTTGTGGTGCGCAAAGAGAACCGCGAGGCGTGGACCGGCAGGTCATGATTCGCAGCTCGGGTGTTCGGCACTACCGCCACGCTCATGGCGGTGGCCGGGAATAGCGGTTCCCCAACGGACTCGTCCATTCGTGAGTTCCGTCATCGCGCCGCCGATGGGTCCACCCATACCGGTGCCGAACCACGTGATCGTGCCGGCACACCGCGGCCAACTCATCGGTGCTGGTGACCGGCCGTTCGCGGTATGGGGTCAGATGGTCCAGGTCGCAAGCTCGGGCCGGCGTCCTGCACCCTGGAAACACACACGTCACGTCCCGAGTCTCCACGTGACGGCTGATCTCGGCCGTGGGGCGCCGCCTCAGCGTCGCGGACGAGACCAGGGAGCCGTCGAAATCACGGATCACGGCTCGCCAGCGGGCCCCGTGAACCCGCGCCATCTCTCGCCCGAGTTCGGCGACCACCGGCCCGAACCCTGGGATCTCGGCGGCACGGTCGTCGAGATCCAGAAGTGTGTCGACATCGATGAGGATGTCGACGGTTCCCACCTTGGTCTGCTTCGACCCCGCCAGAAGGTCGACAAACACATCTGCCCGGATCTGGTCGATCGACCGGGTGTCGCCGCCGCGGTTGAGGTCGAGGGAGATCCGGTTGATGCGATCCATGATCTCGACGACGCGCTCTGCCTGGAGTCCCGTGGCGGTGATGGTCCCGGTGCCGTCATCCGCGGCAAACCCG
>JAOUGY010000185.1 GCA_029865445.1 Acidimicrobiia bacterium
TAGGAGCATCTACCTCCCGGCCTCCGGCCGGCAGGAACCTTCCCCCCTATCCGGGGGACAACCGAACCTCGCCGGCACTCGAAGACTCGCGCCGGCGCATCTCGCGGTGCGGTGGCACCCAGGAAACCCGTCTCCCGCGTTGAGAAGCCCCCTACCTCCCGGCCTCCGGCCGGCAGGAACCTTCCCCCCTATCCGGGGGACAACCAAGAACGTTGTCCCCCACGAAGTGGGGGAAGGTACCTGCCAGCGACCGGAGGGAGCTGGGAGGTAGGGGGCATGCTCAACGTGGGATCACGCTGCGAGGTGGACAACGGAAACCCACCGGCACTCGAAGACTCGCAACGGCGCATCTCGCGGTGCGGTGGCACCCAGGATGTCATCCGTAGTCGACGGCGGAGACTTGACGCAGTCGACGAAGGTTGTGATAGGCGTCCATGTATCGGACCGACCCGGTCTTCGAGCGCATCATCACCGAGTGAGTCACCGCGCCGTCGCCGTGGAAATCGACGCCACGAAGGAACTCTCCGTCGGTGACTCCGGTGGCGGCGAAGGACACGTTCGTGCCCCCCACCAGGTCACGGGTCTCCATGATCGCCTTCAGGTCGTACCCGTTCTCCGCGGCGTACTCCACCTCTGATTCATCCCTTGGCCAGAGCCTCGCCTGTATCTCACCCCCCATACACCGGAGGGCGGCGGCGGCGAGAACACCCTCCGGCGAGCCGCCGATGCCCAGCAACATGTCGATGCCCGAATCGGGGCGGGCGGTGGCTATTGCGGCGGACACGTCGCCGTCCCGGATCAGCCTGATCCGGGCCCCGGCGGCTCGGACGGCGTCGATGTAGGCCTGGTTTCGGGGACGATCGAGGATGATGACGGTGAGGTCGTTGACATCCTCGCCTTTGGCCTTGGCCACCCGTCTCAGATTCCGTTCGACTGGGGCCTCGAGGTCGATCATCCCGGCGGCCACCGGACCGACGGCGATCTTGTCCATGTACACGAGCGACCCGGGGGAGAACATCGTTCCTCGCTCGGACACGGCCAGCACGGCGAGGGCGCCGGGCATGCCATTGGCCGTCAACGTCGTGCCGTCCACCGGGTCCACGGCCACGTCGACGGGCTGACCATGCCCGCTGCCCACATGTTCACCGTTGTGGAGCATCGGCGCTTCGTCCTTCTCGCCCTCACCGATCACCACTACGCCGTCGAGGTCGATTGTCCCGAGGTGGGCGCGCATGCCGTCGACGGCCGCCTGATCTGCGGCCTCCTTGTCGCCGCGCCCTTGCCAGCGCGCGGCGGCCATCGCCGCCGTTTCAGTGACGCGTGCCAGGTCGAGACCGAGGTTGCGGTCTGGGATCTCTCGAGATGTCATCAGCCTGCCACCTTCACGATCAGGGCGTCACCTTGTCCGCCGCCACCGCACAAGGCGGCGGCACCGAAGCCGCCGCCCCGCTGTACGAGCGCGTTGACCAGCGTCACCACGACCCTGGCGCCGCTCGCGCCTATGGGGTGTCCGAGTGCCACCGCTCCGCCATGGACGTTCACCTTCGACGAGTCGATTCCGAGCATCCCCGCCGACCAGATCGAGACGGCTGCGAATGCCTCGTTGATCTCGACCAGATCGAGCTGGTCGGGTTCGAGGCCCGCGTGTTTGAGTGCGACCCGGATTGCCTCGGCCGGACGCTCGTGCAAGGTGGGATCGATACCCCCGATTTGCCCGTACCCGAGGATCTCGGCCAGAACCGGCATGCCGCTTGCCTCGGCAGCGGCCTTGTCGGCGATCACCATGGCCGCTGCTCCGTCGGAGATCTGGGAGGCGTTGCCGGCTGTGATGGTGCCGTCGGCTACGAACGCAGGCCGGAGCCTCCCCAACGATTCGGCCGTCGCGTCCGGCCGGATGCCCTCGTCGGCCGCTATCACCACCGGGTCGCCCTTCCGCTGGGGGACGCTCACGGGAGCGATCTCCTGGGTGAAGGCTCCGCCGGCCGCGGCGGCCGCCGCCCGGGCGTGAGACTCTGCGGACCAGGCGTCCTGCTCCTCCCGGGTGATCCCCAGGGCTTTGTTCTTGGCATCCGACGACTCGCCCATCGTGCAGTGGTCGAAGGCGCAGAAGAGCCCGTCGTGGGTCATGACGTCGACCATCGACACGTCACCCATCCGCGCTCCCCAGCGCGCCTCTCGGACGACGTAGGGGGCGTTGGTCATCGACTCCATGCCTCCCGCCATCACAAAGGTCGAGTCGCCCAGTCGGATCGCCCTCGCCGCCAGGCCCACGGCGGCCATTCCCGAGAGGCAGACCTTGTTCACGGTGAGCGACGGCACCGTCATCGGGAGGCCACCCTTCACGGCCGCCTGTCTGGCCGTTATCTGACCCTCACCGGCTCCCAGGACCTGTCCGAACACAACCTCGTCGATGGCGCCCGGATCGAGACCGGCGCGTTCGCGGGCTGCGGAGATGGCGACGCCCCCCAGGTCGACGGCACGGAGGGGTGAGAAACCGCCCCCGTACTTTCCGATCGGCGTGCGGGCGGTCGATGCGATGACGGGAGTGTGCATAGGGAACAGGTTATCGGTCGGCCACCGTCGGTGGAACCGGCCGTGGTTGGGTTTCGCGCGTGCCATGCTGTGCGCCGATGGCAGACCCATTCGTGTCCTCGAAGGGCATCTCGTTCAGGCTGTTCGGTTTCCCGGTCCTATACCGGTGGACTGCCCTGGCCATCCCGGCCTACTTCGGGTTCCAACTGTCGGCGGTGGCCGGCAGCCCCCTCAGGGTGATCGAGACCATGGCTGCGTTCGGTCTGGCGATTGGTGCTGCGATTCTCATCCACGAGCTCGGACACGCCCTGACGGCGCGGGCCTTCGGAGGGGTCGCTCGTATCGAGCTCGTCCTGCTGGGCGGGCTCACCCATCACCGCTACGACAAACCTGTGAGCAACGGTCAACGGGCATTGGTGAGCGTGGCAGGTTCGGTGGCCGGTGCACTGGCGTCGCTCATCGTGTTGTTGCTTTTCTCCGACACTCTGCGGAGGCCGGACCACATTTGGGAGTTCGCGCTGCAGTTTTTCGTGTACGCGGGCCTGGTATGGGGGGTCTTCAACCTCATCCCCTTCCCGGGTCTGGACGGCAGCCACATCCTGGATGCCGGGGTGAGGGCGATTGCTCCGGAGAAGGCAGGCGTCATCGTGCCGGTCGTATCGGCGGTGTTTGGTGTGGCCGCGATCATCGGGATCTACCTGTGGCAGGGCTCTTTTGCGGCCCTCTGGCTCGTGATCATCTTCGGGCCCGAACTCGTGTCGCTCGGTAGTCGAATCCGCCGGGGTCGCGACGAGTCGCTCTACTCGGAAGCCGTCGCAGCGGAAACCGCTTACCGCCGAGGCGACCTCGAAGCCGCCGCCACGCAGGCCGAGAAGGTGCTCGAAGAGGCGCAGTCGGAGGAGATCATCGCGCCGATGGTCGACATCCGCCGGGCCTCGCTCAGCCGTTTGGGTCGGTATGAACAACTTCTCGCGTTCGAATCGGGGTTGGACGGCCGGAGGGCGCTGCCCCCGGTCTCTCTCGCCCGGGTTCTGGCGAGAGTGGGACGTCTTGCCGAGGCCGAGTCGCTGGCGCGATCTCAACTCCCGGAGCCCGAGGCCGTGGCTTTCGTGGTCGAATTGGTCGTGGACCAGGACGCCCGGTCCGACCTGGACGGTCTCCTCGGACCTGAATCCGCACGCCTACTGGTGGCGCGGGTCGCCGAGGTCGAGAGCACCCACCCGCAGAAGGCGCGCTCGATTGCCGCCCTCATCGCCTCTGCTCCGTCCGCACCACCGAAAGAGCGAGCGCTGGCACGGCTCACCTTGGGTGAGACTCCGGACGTGGAAGGTTTGGGGCCGGTCGACCAATGGGCGCTGGGCCTCGAATCGGCGGCCCGGCGTCGTGACGGCGCCGCATTCGAACACGCGCTCCGAGCGATACCCGACCAGACGGAGGGCAGAGTGGTTCAGGGCAGGCTCCACGAGTTGGGCCTGTTCGACCACGCAGCACGTCTGGGCACGGAGTTGGAGCCCGACGCCGCGACATGGTGGCTGCTCGCCCGATCGTTTGGGCGTCTCGGAGACACGGACCGGGCGTTGTGGGCTCTCGAGGCGGCTGCCGCCGCAGGGTGGCGGGACGCGACCGAGACCGCGATCCACCCCGACTTCGCTGCCGTGAGGACCCATCCGCGTTGGGCCGGGGTACTGGAGCGTATGCTCGTGGAAGTGTGATCGGTCGGTGGGTATCTTGGAGGTCATGAAGCTCCTCAATCTGGACCACGTCGGCATCGCAGTCCACGATCTCGATGCCGCAATCGCCTCCTATGGCGAGCGCTACGGCATTCGTCCGCTGTACCGCGAGGTCGTCGAGCGCCAGGGTGTGGAAGAGGCGATGCTGGCGGTGGGGGGTTCATTCATCCAGCTGTTGACCCCACTGGGCCCGGATACGCCGGTGGGCAAGTTCCTCGAGCGGAACGGCGAGGGCATGCATCATGTCGCCTTCGCAGTTGCGGACATCGACGCGGCGTTGGAACACCTTCGCTCCGAGGGTGCCCGGCTGATCGACGAGCAGGCCCGGCCCGGCGGTCGGGGTGCCCGGATTGCGTTCGTGCATCCGAAGGATCTCACCGGAACTCTCATCGAACTCGTCGAGTTGGGTGATGGTCATGAGTGAGGTCCCCGTGTCCATCAGAGGTGGCGCCAGTCCCGAGATTGCCGCCGCGGTGACCGCGGTCATTCACCACTACCTCATGGAGGAACAGAGGGCACGATCGCGTTGGCCGCCGGAACGCATCCCGCACGCCTGGGTGCGGTTGGGCTCGGCGACTCCATTCGGTCGATTCTCACCTCCGGTGGCGCCTGCCCCTGGGAAGAACCCACCTCCTGAGAGGTCGTAGGCTTGGCCCGCAGCCGAGCAGCGGGCGCGGCCGCGTCCGTTAGATTGTGACTCCGTACCGCTTTGGAGGTCTGATGACAACCGGTCCACAGGTTCCTACCGCACCGTTCGGCACTGTGTTTGCCGGGACGATGTCGGTAGCGAGGTGGAACCGGGGCTCCTGGACGGAGGCGGCAGCGGGCCCGGTGGAGCCGTTCTCGTTCCACCCGGCCACCCACGTCTTGCACTACTCGAGCGCGTGTTTCGAGGGTCTGAAGGCGCATCGGGGCGCCGATGGAGTGGTCCGGATCTTCCGCCTGGATGCCCATGTCGCTCGAATGCGGCGATCGGCCGAAATCCTCATGCTGCCGGTGCCGCCCGCTGACATGCTCGCCGAGATGATCATCGACGTGGTGCGCGCCAATCTCGATGAGGTGCCGGAGACGCCGGGGTCGCTCTACCTGAGGCCCACACTCATCGGAGTGGAGGAGAACATCGGTGCCGCCGCCGTGCCCTCGAGCCAGGCGCTCCTCTACGTACTCGCCAGCCCGGTGGGCGACTACTTCGCGGGTGGGATCCGCCCATTGAAGATCGCCATCGAGACCGAGATGCCCCGCACCACTCCCCAATTCGGCATGGTGAAGTCCGGAGCGAACTACGTGATGGCGCTCGGACCGACGATGAAGGCAAAGAGCGACCTCGGTGTCGACCAGGTGCTTTTTGCCCCGGGTGGCGTGGTCCAGGAGACCGGCGCCGCGAACTTCGTGTTGATCGACCCCACCAAGGTGGTCACGCCGGCGCTGAGCGACGCATTCCTGCACGGCGTGACCCGTGATTCACTGCTGACGATCGCATCCGATCTCGGACTCGTCGTCGAAGAACGCGAGCACCTCAGGGTGGATGAGGTGCTCGAGTGGGCGGCTCGCCCCGACGCAGAAGCGGCATTGTCGGGTACGGCGGCCGTGCTCGCCTCTGTTGGCTCGCTCGTCCACAAGGGCGAGCACCTGCCGGTGGGGACCGGTGAGGTGGGCGCAACCACGTTGATGCTGAGAAGCGCTCTGACCGAGGTTCACGTGGCCAAACGCCCGGACGCGCACGGCTGGCTCACCCCGGTGGGGTGAGGTCTCGTCTCGACAGCTTCGTCCATATGGGATCCAGACCTTCCAGGCCAACCAATCGGGCCAGCCCGAGGTAGACGAAGGCAGTCACCACCCCGGACACGATCCCCGCGCCGACGACCCCCCAAGAGTCGGTGAGGCGATAGACGGCCGTGGCCACGGTGCCGGCGGCGACGGACACGAGCGCCATCTTGGCGAAGGAACCCGCCACGGCGGCTGCCTCTGCCCGTGTCCCACCTCGATGCCACGCCGTTCCGATGAGGAGGGTGTACGCCACGACGCCGATGCTGGCCGTGAGGGCGATCCCGGACGTTCCGAAGCGATTCGCAGCCCACAGCAACGCCGGGACGAGTCCGGCCGTGACAGCGGTCCCGACGCCCACGGGAACCCACATCTGTTTGCGGGCGTAGAACGCTCTCGAATACACCTGGTGGGCCGCCCAGAAAGGGATCGAGATCCCGTAGAGCGTGAGCAACGGGGCGACCCGGGCCGAATCGGCGGCCGTGAACTCGTTGTACTGGTAGGCAATCCGCACGATCGGGAGGGAGAGCGCAATGACCCCCGCCGCTGCAAGCCCACCCACCGCCATCGCTCCCCGAACCGATCGCACCACCGCCTCTCGCATGTCTCTGTGTTTGCCGTCGGCGACCAGGCGCGCCAGGAACGGGAAGGCTGCGACACCGGCTGCCTGGGCGATCACGCCCACCGGGAACATGTTGAGGGTTCGGGCAAAGGTCAGCTCGCTGATCGCCTCGGCGCCGGCGAACTGGCCGATCCAGCGGGGCCATGCCTCATCGAGCGCCACCGCCGATTGACCGATCATGAGAGGGAAGGCCAGCACGAAGTACTCACGAACCGCCGCCGTGCGCAGCGGTGCGTGCCGGACGAAACGGAGACCGGACCGGTGCGCACCGAACCACTGAATGGCGAAGTTGCCGATGGCGGCGCCGGCGAGACCGCCCCACAGGAACGACTCCGGGTTGGGGTCCCCCCTCCACCATCCGACGAGGCCGCCCACGATGATGCCGACGTTGTACACGATGGGCGCAATCGTGGGGATCACGAACCGTCTCTGGGCGTACTGGGCCGCCATGAACAACGTGCCGGCCACGAAGAAGACCTGAGATCCGAACGCGATCCTCATCATCGACGTGAGCCGCTCCCACTCCGCGGGGTCGACTCTGGGGAAGAACGTCTCGGTGAGAGGCCTGGCCACCGCGATCATGATCGCGGTGAGCGCCACCATCACCCCGACCACGACCTTGAACACCGAGCTGAAGGCCTCGTTCGCCTCCTCGGCGCTCTGCCGACCCGTGAGTAGCGGAACGAGTGTGATCGACAGGTAACCGCCGGCCATG
>JAOUGY010000186.1 GCA_029865445.1 Acidimicrobiia bacterium
GGGGCAGCGGTTCGCGATTCGTGAGGGTGGTCGGACTGTTGGTGCTGGTCGGGTTGTCAAGATCAGCAAGTAGGGCGGCCTGACGGCCGCCAGTACTGAGTATCGAGTACTGAGAAAGGAGTACTGAGAGCAGACACTGTGAAAGGTCGGGACCGGTTCGGTCTCAGTACCAAGTACCCAGTACTCAGTACCAAGCGAGCGGAAGCGAGCGAGAGCGTAAATGGCAGAGCAGAAGATCAGGATCAGGTTGAAGGCCTACGACCACCAGGTCGTCGACGAGTCGTCGCGCAAGATCGCCGAGACCGTGATTCGCACACAGGCGAAGATCAAGGGGCCGGTGCCGTTGCCGACCGAGATTCATCGGTATTGCGTCATTCGTGGACCTCACGTGCACAAGGACTCCCGGGAGCACTTCGAGTTGCGCATCCACAAGCGCCTGATCGACATCCTCGAGCCCACGCCCAAGACGGTGGACTCTCTCATGCGTCTCGACCTGCCCGCCGGTGTGGAAGTGGAGATCAAGCTGTGAACGAGTCACGAATCACCAGTCTCCAGTCGCCGGTTGCCGTTGCGGCCGGTGGCTTCGGGGAGGAACGATGAGCACTTTGAACGCGATTCTCGGGGAGAAGCTGGGCATGACCCAGATCTTCGATGCGGAATCTCGGGCGATCCCTGTGACGGTCATCAAGGCCGGTCCGTGTCAGGTCGTGCAGGTGAAGACTCCCGAACGCGACGGGTACTCGGCCATCCAGATCGGATTCGGCGAGGTCAAGCCGTCCCGGGTGAACAAGCCGGCGGCCGGACACTTCGCCAAGGCGGGTGTCGCTCCGGTGGGGAATCTCGTCGAGGTCCGCGTCGACGACCCGAATGCCTTCGAAGTCGGCCAGGAGATCGGCATCGGCGACGTGCTCACCAAAGGTGGCAAAGCCGACGTCACCGGCGTCTCGAAAGGCAAGGGTTTCGCCGGCGTCATGAAGCGTCACAACTTCTCGGGCCAAGGCGCGAGCCACGGCAACCACAAGAAGCACCGCGCCCCTGGTTCCATCGGCGCCTGCGCCACTCCGGCCCGGGTGTTCAAAGGCACCCGGATGGCCGGTCGGATGGGTGGCGATCGCACCACGATCCTCAACATCGAGGTGGTGGAGGTCGACGCCGAGCGCGGCCTCGTGCTGTTGGGCGGTCCCGTGCCAGGGCCCAACGGATCGATCGTGTTGGTCCGCGAGGCTGTGAAGGCAAGGAGCGGAACCGATGTCTGAGATCAAGGCCCCGCTGTACTCGGCGGATGGCACGGTGAAGGGCGAAGTGACCCTTGACGCCGAGGTGTTCGGTATCGAACCGAACATGGCAGTCATGCACCAGGTGGTGACGGCCCAGCTCGCCGGCGCTCGCTCCGGGACGGCTTCCACGAAGACTCGTGGCGAGGTCCGTGGTGGCGGTCGGAAGCCGTGGCGTCAGAAGGGACTGGGTCGGGCCCGTCAGGGTTCGATTCGCGCCCCCCACTGGTCGGGTGGTGGGATCGCCCACGGCCCCAAGCCTCGCGACTACAGCCAGCGCACGCCCAAGAAGATGAAGCGTCTCGCCCTGCGCTCCGCATTGTCCGCTCGGGCCGCAGAGAAGGCGATTCTCGTCGTCGAGCCCATCACCTGGGACACCCCGAAGACCAAACAGGCCGCCGCGTTCCTCGGCAAGGTCGGGTCCACAAGGAAGACGGTGATCGTGGTGAACCGTGACGATGTCGCGGTGCACCGGGCGTTCCGCAACCTGCCCGACGTGGTCATCGTCGAGCCGGGTCACGTGACCACCTACGACGTGTTGTGGTCGGACCGGATGGTTTTCACCACAGACACGGTGAGTGCCGTAGCCCGTCCCACCACCCGCTTCCAGGTGGCGGCCGACGACTTCGTCAAAGAGTCGACCGAAGGAGGTGAGGTCTGATGAAGGATCCCCGCGACATCATCATCGAGCCGATCGTGTCGGAGAAGTCCTACGACCTGATCGAGCACTCGAACACCTACACCTTCGTGGTCGATCCCCGGTCCAACAAGACCGAGATCAAACAGGCCATCCAGGAGATCTTCGACGTCAAGGTCACCTCGGTGAACACCCAGAACCGCAAGGGAAAGACCAAGCGGACGGGATGGGTCAAAGGCAAGCGGAAAGACGTAAAACGTGCCCTCGTGACACTGGCCGAGGGCGATTCGATCGAGCTGTTCGGAGTCTGAGATGGGTGTGAACAAACGCAAGCCGACTTCGGCGGGGCGCCGGTTCCAAACCGTCTCCGACTTCGCCGAGATAACAAAGACCGAACCCGAGAAGTCCCTCCTCTCCAAGAAGGCTTCGACAGGGGGTCGCAACGTGTATGGGCGGGTCACCTCCCGCCATCGCGGCGGCGGTCACAAGCAGAAGTACCGCATCATCGATTTCCGTCGCAACAAGGACGGGGTGCCCGCCAAGGTGGCGGGGATCGAGTACGACCCGAACCGGAATGCCCGTATCGC
The DNA here is from genome assembly GCA_029865445.1 of Acidimicrobiia bacterium. Taxonomy (GTDB): domain Bacteria; phylum Actinomycetota; class Acidimicrobiia; order Spongiisociales; family ZC4RG35; genus JAOUGY01. Next base: position 2,499 of record JAOUGY010000186.1, read on the forward strand.
GCTGCTCCACTACGTGGACGGCGAGAAGCGCTACATCCTGGCCCCGGTCGGCCTCAAGGTGGGAGACATGGTCGAGTCGGGTTCGTCGGCGGACATCCGTCCGGGCAACGCGCTCCCGCTCCGCAACATCCCGGGCGGTACCAACGTGCACGCCATCGAGATGCGTCCCGGAGGAGGAGCGAAGCTCGCTCGTTCCGCCGGCACCACCGTGCAGCTGATGTCGAAAGAGAGCAACATGGCTCTGTTGCGTCTCCCGTCCGGGGAGATGCGGATGGTGTCTCTCGACTGTCGAGCCACCGTCGGGCAGGTCGGCAACACCGAGTCGGAGCTCGTCAAGCTGGGCAAGGCCGGGCGCAACCGCTGGAAGGGCGTGCGTCCACAGACTCGTGGCGTCGCCATGAACCCCGTCGATCATCCGCTCGGTGGTGGTGAGGGCAAGACGTCCGGAGGCCGCCACCCGGTGAGCCCCTGGGGCAAGCCCGAGGGCAGGACCAGGTCCAAGAAGAAGGCCTCGAATCAGTACATCGTGAGACGTCGTAACTCGAAGGGTCGGAGGTAGCCCGTGGCGCGCAGTTTGAAGAAAGGGCCCTTCGTCGACGACCATCTCTTGGAGAAGATCGAGGCGTTGAACGCCCGGAACGAAAAGAGGGTCGTCCGCACGTGGAGTCGGCGGTCGACGATCGTCCCGGAGATGATCGGACACACGCTGGCGGTCCACGACGGGCGCAAGCACGTCCCGGTCTACATCACCGAGTCGATGGTGGGCCACAAGCTCGGGGAGTTTGCCCCGACCCGGACGTTCCGCGGGCACGCCGACAAGAAAGAGAAGGGCGCGAAGCGGCGATGAGAGTGCGAGCCCAAGCCAAGTACATCCGGCAGGCGCCGAACAAGGTGAGGATCGTCCTGGACCAGGTTCGCGGGCTGCCCGCAACCGAAGCCCAGGTCGTCCTGGCCCACTTGAACCGCCGGGCGGCGGAGCCCATCGCCAAGGTGCTCAAATCTGCGATCTCCAACGCCGAGCACAACCACTCGCTCGACGCCGAGGACCTCTTCATCGCCGAGGCGTTCGCCGACGAAGGACCGATGCTGAAGCGGTACCGGCCCCGGGCACGGGGGCGGGCCACGAGGATCAGGAAGCGCACGAGTCACATCACCATCGTGGTGGCGGACAGGAACAGGGAGGTGATCTGATGGGCCAGAAGACGCACCCCTATGCCTTCCGGATCGGGGTGGTGAACGACTGGAAGTCGAAGTGGTACTCGGACAAGGAGTACGTCCAACTCGTCAACGAGGACTGGCGTCTGCGCGACTACCTGCGCGGCGAGCTGCGGCGCGGGGCTGTGTCCCGGATCGACATCGAACGGACCCGGGATCGGGTGGTCGTAGAGATCCACACAGCGCGTCCCGGCGTGGTCATCGGCCGCAAGGGCGCGGAGGCAGAGCGGCTTCGTTCCGAGCTGGAGAAGATGGCATCCAAGCCGGTGAAGCTCAACATCATCGAAGTGAAAGAAGCCGACACCGATGCCCAATTGCTCGCTCAGGGCATCGCCGATCAGCTCGAGAACCGTGTCGCCTTCCGGCGTGCGATGAAGCGTGCGGTGACCACGGCCATGAAGGCCGGGGCCGAAGGCGTTCGTGTCGAGGCCAAGGGCCGCCTCGGCGGGGCCGAGATGGGCCGCCGCGAGTGGTACCGCGAGGGCCGGGTGCCTTTGCATACGCTGCGCGCCGACGTCGACTTCGGCGTCGCCACTGCCCACACCACCGTGGGAACGATCGGCGTCAAGGTCTGGGTCTACAAGGGCGACATGATCGGGGGCCGGAATGCCTCCCGCGAGCGGATTGCAGCCGAGGCGGCTCTCGCCACGGGTGGGCCCGCCAGCCGCGGCCGCGCCGCACCCGCCAAGTCCCGGGCCGAGCAGGCCGCGGGCGGTGATAGAGTTCCCAAGCTCATCGAAGCCGGCGGCGGCAAGCGTCTCATCGAGGCCGGCGGCGGCAAACGTGAAGGCAAGCGTCTCATCGAGGCCGGTGGCGGGCGGCGACGTCTCGACGCCGACGAAGCCGAAGCCCAATACCGCGAGGAGCGGGCTGCGGTTGACGTACCTCCGGTTGACGGAGCAGCACCCGATGCCGAGGCGCCAGCTCCCGAGACCCCTGTAGCCGACGCAACGGTCGAGACGAGCACCGAGGCCGTGACCCCGGTCGAAGAGATGGTTGTCGAAGACTCGGCGGTCGAGGAGACGGCAGTCGAGGAGACAGCGGTCGAGGAGACGGCTGACGCCACCGGAGAGGAAGAGGAGTAAGCGGCCATGTTGATGCCGAAGCGCGTGAAATACCGCAAGCCGCATCGCGGCCGCAGGTCGGGTGTCGCCAAAGGCGGCACGTCGGTCAACTTCGGCGAGTACGGGATCCAGGCGACCGAAGCCGGGTGGATCACCTCTCGTCAGATCGAATCCGCCCGTATCGCCATCACCCGTACGATTCGCCGCGGCGGAAAGGTCTGGATCACGATCTTCCCGCACAAGGCAGTCACCGCCAAGCCCGCCGAGACCCGTATGGGATCGGGCAAGGGCAACCCGGAGTTCTGGGTGGCAGTCGTGAAGCCCGGCCGAGTGATGTTCGAACTGGCAGGTGTGCCTGAGGACCTGGCACGCGAAGCCATGCGTCGGGCCGGCCACAAGCTGCCGGTGAAGACCCGATTTGTGACCCGGGAGGACGCATGAGCGCCGCAGACCTGCGAGAACTCGGCGTCGAGGAACTCGAGGCCAAGCTGGGTGAGGCGAAGGAGGAGCTGTTCAATCTGCGGTTCCAGCTCGCCACCAACCAGCTCGACAACACCGCCCGCCTCAAGGCGGTCAAGAAGGAAATCGCCCGCATCCAGACGGTGCTGAGGCAGCAGGAGATCGCGGCGTGGCGGGCCACGGCCGCCGGGAAGGACTCGTGATGGAGGAGCGTACGCGACGCAAGGTGCGCGTGGGCATCGTGGTCTCCGATGGACGGGACAAGACGGTGACCGTCGAGGTTCCGTCCTCGTTCAAGCACCCGCGCTACGACAAGGTCGTAAGGCGATCCACGAAGTTCCACGCCCACGATGAGCAGAACGAAGCCCGCATGGGTGACACCGTGCGGATCATGGAGACGAGGCCCGTTTCCAAGCAGAAGCGTTGGCGGGTCGTTGAGATCGTGGAGCGGGCTCGATGATCCAGCAGGAATCCCGACTTCGAGTCGCCGACAATTCGGGGGCGCGCGAGGTTCTGTGCATCCGGGTGCTGGGTGGATCCCGGCGCCGGTATGCCGGCGTCGGCGACGTCATCGTGGCGGCCGTGAAAGAGGCCACGCCGGGCGGCAACGTCAAGAAGGGCGAGGTCGTCAAGGCCGTGGTGGTGCGTACGGCCAAAGGCCGTCGCCGCCCCGACGGGACGTACATCCGTTTCGATGACAACGCCTGCGTCATCATCGACAACAATCAGCAGCCACGCGGGACCCGCATCTTCGGTCCTGTGGCCCGGGAACTCCGCGACAAGAGATTCATGAGGATCGTGTCGCTCGCCCCGGAGGTGATCTGAGCATGGCTCGAATGAAACTGAAACAAGGTGACAAGGTGATGGTGGTGGCCGGCAAGGACCGGGGCAAGGAATCGCGCATCGAGCGCGTGTTCCCGGCCGAAGGCAAGATCCTGGTCGAAGGTGTCAACACCGCCAAGAAGCACATGAAGACCAATCCGCAGCAGCCGAACTCGGGCGGAATCGTCGATCGGGACATGCCCATCGACGCCTCGAACGTCATGATCGTCTGCTCCAAGTGCGGCCCCACCCGGATCGGAGCTCGTTTCGATCAGAAGGGCAAGCACCGGATCTGCGTCAAGTGCGGAGGTGATTTGTGAACGAACCGCGCCTGAAGATCAAGTACCGGGACGAAGTCGCGGCCAAGCTCAGAGACGACCTCGGTCTCGACAATGTGATGCGGATTCCCCGCATGACCAAGATCGTCGTCAACATGGGCGTGGGCGAGGCGGTCGGCGATCGCAAGCAGATCGAGTCTGCGGTCGGCGAGCTGTCGATCATCACCGGCCAGAAGCCTCGGGTGAACGCCGCCCGCAAGTCGATCGCCGGATTCAAGGTCCGGGCCGGGATGCCCGTGGGTGCATCCGTGACGATGCGCGGAACGCGCATGTGGGAATTCTTCGATCGTCTTCTGTCGATCGCCATTCCCCGCATTCGAGACTTCCGAGGTTTGAACCCGAACGGGTTCGATGGCAACGGGAACTACTCGTTCGGAGTGACCGAGCAGTTGATCTTCCCCGAGATCGACTTCGACAGTGTGATCGCCACCCGTGGCATGAACATCACCCTCTGCACCTCGGCCGAGAACGACGAGCATGCCAAGGCGCTGCTCGACGCCTTCGGGTTTCCCTTCCGCAAACAGGGCGCCCAGGTGTGACCAGGAGAGTGTGAGATGGCGAAGAAATCGATGATCGCAAAAGCGAACAGGAAGCCAAAGTTCAAGGTCCGTGGTTACAACCGCTGCAAGCGGTGTGGCCGTCCGCGCGCCTACCTTCGTGACTTCGGCATGTGCAGGATCTGCGTCCGCGAGCTGGCCAGCCGCGGAGAGCTTCCGGGTGTGAGAAAGGCGTCGTGGTAATCATGATGACCGATCCCATTGCAGACATGCTGACACGGATCCGCAACGCCGTGGCCGTGGGTCACGCCGAGGTGGTCATGCCTGCGTCGAAACAGAAGGAAGCGATCGCCAAGATCCTCGCCAACGAGGGTTTCATCGATCGATTCGAGGTGAAGGCTGGAGACCCCGGGGCCGATCTGAAGGTCGTCCTCCGGTACGGCGAGCGCCG
>JAOUGY010000187.1 GCA_029865445.1 Acidimicrobiia bacterium
CGTGAGTAGCGGAATGAGTGTGATCGACAGGTAACCGCCGGCCATGAGGAAGAACAGATAGTCGGGGATGGTGAAGGCGGCGTTGTAGAGGTCGGTGTCGACGCTCACACCCAACAGCGCCGCGATGAGGAGATTCCGGGCCAACCCGAGCAGACGCGACAGAAGGATGCCGGCGGAGACGATCAGGGCGGCGCGACCGATCGTCCTTGCCTCACCCATGTGCGTATCCGGCTTGCGGATCGGTCCCCGGGACCGCTCGGTCCCGACCTCGCCGTGGGGGGTCGGTCGACCGGCGCTCACCGAGTTCGAGCCTGTCGTGTCTCGGGAGGACCGCCTCAGGAGTTGGGAGACGCGCCACGTGCGGGAATGTAGCCGCTCAGCGTGAGCGAGCAGTGATGCTCGCTCCGACGAGCCGAAGAACCGCCCGCCAGACCAGGAACGAGACCACGCCTCCGACCACAACCACGACCTGTCCGGGTATCGAGGTCGTGACTGCGGCGAGAACCGTGGCCACGCCGCCGGCCGCGGCGGCCGCGACGAGGGAACCCGCCACATGGCGTGTGACACCGGTCAACTCGTCGGCGGTACCGGCTCGATGCCACCACACCCCGGATACGGCCGCGGCGATGAGGCACCACACCAGCCAGCCGATACCCACGCCTGTCGACCCCATCGAGTCGAGCAGCCCGGACAGAGCGGGCACGGCCAGCGCCGAGGCGACCAAACCGGCCCAGCCTCCACGATGGACCTGTCCTGAGCGCGCCTGCGCTCTCAGGTATACGGCGGCGAGCGACATCGGAGCGATGCCCACTCCGAACCATATGAGCGACGTGGCGATCGCCTCGATCCCGGGTTCGTCGATGGCTCCGTAGCCGAAGATCGTGGCCACGAACGGTCGCGCCAGGCCCACTATCAATGCGGTCGCAAAAGTGGCGATCGTCACCGTCTTCAGCAGGATCGACGTCACCAGGGCGCGGAACCACCGATTGTCGGCCGTGGTGCTCGCCTCGGGTTCGATGCCTCCGAGTCCGGCGGCCACCGTACCGATGCCGACGGCTGCAATGGCCACCGCCCGAGCCCCCGTGAGGACCCCCACTGCTCCGTCGCCGGCGAACTGGCCGGCCAGACCCGGCAGCACCCTCTCGGCGGCGAAAGCCAATGAGAGCAGCGTCAGCGGCCATGTTCTTCGGATCAGGGGAGGTAGGGAACGGTGTCTCCAAGGTGTGTTCCACTCAAACGTCATCCCAGCCCGTTCGAACCTCCAGGCTGCCACGGCCACGGCCACCGCCGATCCGACGAGGAGGCCCCACACGAACGACTCGGGTGTCCGGTCCGACCCTCCGAGGATGCCACCGAGACCGAATCCCGCGATCTGGAACGCCGCCATGAGCCAGGCGGGGGAGCGTGGATTTCGTGTGGACTCGGCGATGAAGAGCACGATGGTCACCGCGGCCAGCATGTGGGCCGCCAGCGAAGTTCGCATCATTCCGGCAATCCGATCGGTTTCGGACAGAGCCGGAAACAGGGTTGCTGCAAGGGGTTGCGCCAGCGAGATGGCGACGATGGTGGCCGCAGCGTGGCTGAGCGATACCAGCCTCAGCGATGCCATGGTGGCCCGTCGCACCTCCCAATCCGCATCGGGCTCGTCACCGGGTTCGAGCATGGGACGGAGCGCAACGATGAGGTGTGCTCCTCCGAACACCACGAGCAGGAGGTCCGGCACGACGAAAGCGGCATCGATGAGATCCTTCTCGGATCCAACCCCGAAGAAGCCGAACAGCAGGGCGGATCTCGTGACCTCGAACAGTGCCACTGCCAGTGTGACGACACCGATGATCCGACCGGCGGTCGGAGTGCGCCCGTTCACCATCGGATGCCCCCGGCCTCTCCCAGTTCGGCGACGACCGAGTCGGGAACCTCCAGTCCCACTCTGCCGGTCCCGAGCACGACGTCCGGCTTGTAGGCGCCGTGGTAGTCCGAACCGCCCGACGGGACCAGGCCGAACCGCCGCGCCATTGCCGCCATCCCGCGTCGCCCGTCGGCGTCGTACGTTCCGTAGTGGCATTCGATGCCCATGAGCCCAGCGTCGCCGAGGCGCTCCATGAGAGACGCCATCTCGAATCGGTTGTCGATGCCGAGCGTGTGTGGGTGGGCCAGCACGGGCACTGCTCCAGACCTGATGGCGAGGTCGATCGCCTCTTCAGGCGCCAGCCGGTCTCGCCCGATGTAGGCGGGCCGGCCGAATCCGAGGTACTCATCGAATGCCGTGTTGGCGTCCGCGACGTGTCCCTTCCGCACGAGTACGGCGGCGATGTGGGGACGACCGGTGCTGCCTCCGCCCGATTCGGCTTCGACTTCCTCGATGGAGATGTTCATGCCCATCTCATTGAGCCGGGCGACGATCCGGTGGTTGCGATCTGATCGAGACGACTGAAGACCGGCGAGACGATCCTGAAGGGGACCGGGTCCAGGCTCGAGCCAGAGAACGATCAGATGCATGCCGCCTTTGTCCCATTCGAGTGAGAGTTCGACTCCGGGGACGAAGCCGACCCCGAATTCATCGGCAGATGCCTTGGCCTCCTCCAGCCCTTCCAGAGTGTCGTGGTCGGTGAGCGCAACCGTTGTCAGCCCCTGTGTGGCCGCCCTCCTCATCAGCTGGCTCGGTGAGTCTGATCCATCCGAAGCGTTCGAATGGGTGTGGAGGTCGGCCGCCATCTCGGGTCAAACTAGTGAGGTGGTGCCGTCCCGTCAGCCGACAGTGACCGATTCGATGTAGATGGTCTCGGACGGCGCGGTGCGTGCTCCCGATCCGGGCGGTGCCTTTCGAGGCACCGCCGCGATGGCGTCGAGGACGTCGAGTCCTTCCGTGACGGTGCCGAACACGTTGAACCGGTTCGAAAGAGGTGTGGCGTCGGCCATCACGATGAAGAACCCCGACCCACGACTCGAACGATCGCCGGCGAACGCCACGACTCCCCTGGTCATCTCGAAGCCTTCGTCCGGGAACTCGTCGGGAGTTCGATAGCCGGACCGGCGGCGGCCGTCCATGAAGTGGGTTCCGGTTCCGTCTGCTTCGGGGTCGCCGGCCTCTATGCGAAGCGCCGGATCGACGTGGCTGACGACGGTGCCGTCGTAGGCGCCCTGTCTGGCCAGAAACACGAAGTCGTTGACGCTGGCCGGGGCCGTCGCCGGATCGAGCTCGATCACGATGTCACCGCACGAGGTGGCGATCACCGCGGAAACGGATGATCCGGTGTCGATCGCCTGATCCGCCGATTCGGTCCACCGCTCCATCGTCTGCTCGACGGGCTGCTCAGCCCCGCAGGCCGTCGGTTGTGCTCGATAGTCGAGATACCGTTCGGGCTGGCTCTCGTCGTCTGCACCCAGGTAGTTGATCAGCAAGAGGAGAGCGACGACGAGACCCCCCATCGCGAACGCGGCCCGGAGCCGGCGCCACAACTCCTTCCGGGAGGCTGCCTTCTTCGCTGCAGCTCTCTTGGCCTGTTCGAGTTCCTTCTGCCGCTGCCGGCGTTCGTTCGCCATAGGTCGCGGGAGCGTAGTCGGTCGGCGGCGTGGCACTGGAGCCGGGTGTTCCTCCAGCTCCTATACACTGCCGCCTTCCCAAACTTGGCGAGTGTCGAGCCATGCGAATCGTCCAGAAATACGGCGGCACGTCGGTGGGTTCGCCCGAACGCATCGCCCGCGTGGCCGACCGGGTTGTCGCCACCAGACACGCGGGTCATGACGTTGTTGTCGTCGTCTCCGCCATGGGGCACACCACCGACGAGTTGATTTCGCTCGCCAACGCCGTGAGCCCTGCTCCGGCGGCACGCGAGATGGACATGCTCTTGACGGCCGGAGAGCGAATTTCCATGGCCCTCACCGCCATGGCCATCATTGCCCGGGGTGTGGACGCCGTCAGCTTCACAGGCAGCCAGGCGGGGATACTCACCGAGGGCAGACACGGTGACGCCAAGATCGCAGAGATACGCGGGTTCCGGGTGGAGGAGAGCCTGGCAGAAGGCAAGGTCGTGATCGTGGCCGGCTTCCAGGGTGTGGACCCGGCGACGAAAGAGATCACGACCATCGGTCGGGGAGGGTCCGACGCAACCGCCGTGGCGCTGGCGGCGGCGATGGGGGCCGACGTGTGCGAGATCTACACCGATGTCGACGGCGTGTACACGGCGGATCCGAGGATCGTGCCAAACGCCAGGAAACTCTCGGAGATCAGTTTCGAGGAGATGTTGGAGTTGTCGGCGGCGGGAGCCGGCGTTCTCATGAGCCGTTCCGTCGAGTTCGGGCGGCGATTCAATATCCCTATACATGTGAGGTCCTCGTTCAACGACAATGCGGGAACCTGGGTGAAGGAGACCACCGTGGAGCAGGCCATCATCAGTGGAATCGCCCATGACACGTCCGAGGCGAAAGTGACCGTACGCGGCCTGCCGGATACCCCGGGCGTCGCCGCACGGGTCTTCGAGCCGATGGCCGAACAGGGCATCAACGTGGACATGATCGTGCAGAACGTGGGCCAGGACGGTTCAACCGACATCTCCTTCACCGTTCCGAAGGCGTCGGCCGAAGAGGCGCGATCTATTGCCACCCGGGCCGCGTCGGATCTCGGAGCCGGCGCCGTCGAAATCGATTTGGACGTCGCCAAGGTGTCTCTCGTAGGCGCAGGCATGAAGTCACATCCAGGTGTGGCGGCCCGCACATTCAGGACACTCGCGGATGCAGGCATCAACATCGAGATGATCTCGACTTCGACCATCCGCATCTCGTGTGTCGTGAAGTCGTCGGACGTGCAACGGGCGGTGCAATCGCTTCACAATGAGTTCGAGCCGCCGATGATCACCGAAGAAAGAGGGGCCTGATGCGTACTGCAATCGTGGGCGCCACCGGCGCCGTCGGTCAAACGATGCTCTCGATACTCGAGCAGCGGGACTTTCCCGTATCCGAACTGCGACTCATGGCGTCGGAACGGTCGGCCGGAAGGAAGGTCTCGACGGTATGGGGAGAGATCGAGATCGAAGACCTCGCAGAAGCCGATCCTTCTGGGATCGAGGTCGCCTTGTTCTCGGCCGGTGGCGATAGGTCACGTGAGTTCGCACCTCGGTTCGCCGGCGCCGGTGCGGTGGTAGTCGACAACTCCTCGGCGTTCCGGATGGAGCCGAGCGTGCCATTGGTGGTCGCCGGCGTGAATGACGCCGCGGCCGCCGATCGTCCCGATGGAATCATTGCCAACCCCAACTGCACCACCATGGCGTTGCTCATGGCGGTCGGACCGCTGCACCGAGTTGCCCGGGTGCGAAGTGTCGTTGCGACGAGCTACCAGTCGGTCTCGGGCTCCGGGATGCAGGGGGTCAACGAGTTGCTGAGGCAGACCGATGCCCTCCGACCGAACCCGGAGGCACTGCAGTCCGGCGGCTGGTCCGATCCCGGCTCGAGCGTCTACCGGCGCCCGATCGGGTTCAACGTGCTGCCATTTGCGGGTTCCGAGAAGGACGGTGGCTACACCGATGAAGAGTGGAAGCTCGTGAACGAAACCCGCAAGATTCTCGATGCGCCCGAGATCCTGGTTGAGCCAACCTGCGTTCGGGTGCCGGTAGTCGTTGGTCATGGAATTGCGGCAACGTTGAGATTCGACCGGCCCGTCGACGTCTCCGAGGCCGTCGCCGCATTGGAGCAGGCTCCGGGGGTCGCCGTGTGGCAGCACGTACCACCGACGCCGCTCGACAGTGCCGGGATCGACGACGTTCTCGTAGGCCGAATCCGCGGCACCGTCGGTGAGCCCGGTGGATTGAACCTGTGGGTCGTCGGTGACAATCTCCGGAAGGGAGCGGCGCTGAACGCCGTGCAGCTCGCCGAACTCGTTGCTGCAGAGGGGTGAACCAATGGCTGTAGGCGGTCTGTAACCGCCGTCCGTCATGCTGGCCGCAACCAGAAAGGTGGGAGCGGTGAGCAGGGTCGATCGGCAAAGGGGTCTCGTGGTCGTCACGCTGATCCTGGGGTTGGATCAGGTAGTGAAGGCGGCGGTCGCCGCCTCGAACGGTGTGGAGCGTGGGTTCTCCCCGGATCGAGCGTTCGTTCCGGTGGTGCTGTTGGTCGTGGTGGCCGGTGCGTTTGTCGAGTTGACCCGTCGCAGGCTCGTGGGTGTAGCAGCCGTTGGTCTCGTGGCGGGAGGCCTAGCGTCTCGGGTCATCGATCTGTTTGCGGCATCGCAACCTTCGGTCCTACCTGCCGGCGCCTCGATCGCCGACATCGCAGTCATCTGCGGGTTGGTGGCCGGAGCGCTCGGAATGACGACAAGTAGTCATGCGCCCGGCAGGAGGCCTCACTTCATCGTGTGACCGGGGTTCGCCTCCTCTGTAGGCTCATGCCTCGTGGAGGTTCGACTCTTGGGACTTGTCGAGGCGCTGGACGAAGCAGGCGCCCGATTGGCCCTGGGCGGGCCGACCCAAGCAGCCCTGCTGGCGGTGCTGGCGCTGGAAGCTCCCGGTCTGGTCGAAACAGATCGCATCGCGCTAGACCTCTGGACCGATCGCGCTCCGCGTGACCCAGATGCCGCCTTGCAGGTCGCGGTGTCCAGGCTCCGAAAGAGTCTCGGCTCGGATCTGATCGAGACGGTTCGGTCCGGGTACCGGCTGGCGCTCGGCCCGGAGAACGTAGACGTGGAGCGGTTCCGGCGGCATTCATCTCGAGCCCGACATCACCTGCTCGGTGGTGACCCTTCCCGGGCCGGCGAAGGCTTTCGACGAGCGCTCGCCCAGTGGCGCGGATCCGCCCTGGCCGATCTGAGGCGCTATGAGTTCGCGGTCAGGGCCGCAGCCGTGCTCGAAGAGGAGCGGATGGCCACCGTCGAGACACTGATGGAGGCAGAGCTCGCTGTGGGCAACCACGGTTTGGTTGTCGGGGAACTGGCCGGGCTGGTCGACGAGTATCCGCTTCGTGAACGCCTGTGGGCTCTGTACATGCTGGCGCTGTACCGGGCAGGCAGGCAGGCAGAGGCGCTTCGAGCCTTCGCCCGAGTTCGGTCGATCCTCAGCGAGGAGCTCGGTGTGGACCCGTCGACGGACCTGATGGAACTGGAGGAGCGGATTCTCCAGCAGGATCCGGGGCTGGACGTCGAAGCCGCCGCCGGGCCGGGCCAGGACGTCGATGGTGGCGACATGGTGGCCTTCGGCAAGGGTGAGACCATCATCGAGGAGGGCGCCCTGTCGGACTCGGTGTACTGGATCGAGGACGGCGAGGTGGAGATCTTCCGGTCGACGCCCGACGGTGAGGAACACCTGGCGATCCTGGGACCCGGCCGCTACTTCGGGGAACTCGCCGGTCTATTGGG
>JAOUGY010000508.1 GCA_029865445.1 Acidimicrobiia bacterium
GACGCCCTCGACCGGGTCATCGAGGACGCCTGTCACCGACCGCTTCGGGTGGCGTCGGTTGTCGGCGCCGGCCCGTATGACCGCCTGACACCCGAGCGGGCGGCGAGGCTCCTCACGAGCGCTGACGGCGGCCGCAAGAACGTCCCTCGCCGGTACGCGGTCGTGATCAACAAGGTTGACGAGTTCGAGTCGGAGCGTGTGGCGCGTCTCGTCGAGTTGTTGGGTGAAGTCCGTGTGGTGATGATGCCGTACGAGGATCGAAGGTGATCCCCTCCATCAACATCATGCCCGAGGCCCCGGTGGGTCGCCTCGTTGAGGTTGCCCGGGCCGCGGAGCGACTCGGATTCAGACGGTGCTGGGTCTACGACGAGGGACTCGCCGCCCGCGACGTCTTCGTGGTGATGACCGCGATCGCCTCGGCGACCGAGACGATGCAGATCGGGACGGGCATAACCAACCCCTACACCCGGCACCCGGCGATGACGGTCGGCGCCGTTGCCGCACTCGACGAGTTGTCGGGTGGGCGGGCCTTTCTCGGATTCGGCGCTGGCGGCAGCCTCACCCTCGACCCGCTGGGGATCGAACGGGCCAGACCGCTGGCCGCCGTGCGTGAGGTCATCGAGGCGTCGAGAGCGCTCTTCGGTGGTGGCCGGGTCGATCACGAGAGTGACGTGTTCAAGTTGAACCAAGCATCCCTCGACCACGGGCGTTCCGACATCGAGATCTGGTTCGCGGGTCGGGGCCCCAAGATGTTGACGATGGCTGCCGAGTGCGCGGACGGTGTGATGCTCGAGTTCATCCATCGAGAGTTGTTGGATTCGGAGATCCACCGGGTGCTCGAAGCTGCCGGCGGCCGGCCGCTGAAGCTGGCCTACTCGACAATGGTGGCGTCGGATCCGAGCGTCCTGGATATCGTCCGGCCTCACATGACCTACCGGCTCGTCGACTCTCCGAGGCGCGTGCAGGAGCTCATCGGTATGGACGCACAGGATGTCGCGACGGTGAGGTCGGCGATGGGGGAGGGTTTGGAGTCCGCCGGTCGTCACATCCTGGATGAATGGATTCACCCGTTCGTCGTCCACGGCTCGCCCGACGAGTGCGCGGCCGAGTTGAGGCGCCTCGAGTCCCTGGGAATCGGCGAGTTCGTGTTGCCCATCGTCACCACCGACGGGGCAGAGGAGTTGATGAAAGCCACGTCCGCGGTGTTCGAGCGCCTGTGATGCCTCGATTCGATCACCCGGAGCTCACGGTGGATCCCCGGACTCTGGATGTTGCTCCGCCGCTGCGAGCGGCCCTGCCCGCAATGAGTGAGCCTGTCGAACAGCCGGTGGTGACGGCGCCGCTCGACGAGCCGTTGGTTGCGGTGGAGCATCCGAACATCGCGGTGATCGACGCCTACCACCGCGCTGGCTGGTCCGCTGCCCGGTCCGGGACGTGGATCAGGGCCGGCGCCTTCGACCGGCTGGTCGCCGCCGTCGAGCAGCTTCCTTCTGGATTCGGGCTCTCGGTGTTCGACGCGTGGCGTCCGCTCGAACTACAGGCGGAGATCTATGAGGCGGCGTATGCGGCGCCCGGCCTGCCACCCGGATTCGTGGCGCCCCCTTCGGCTGATCCAGAGCGTCCGCCGCCGCATCTCACCGGAGGAACGGTCGATCTGACGCTCAGCTACGAGGGTCGGTCTCTGGCGCTGGGAACCGGGTTCGACGCGTTCACGCCGGAGGCGGCCGCCACCGCGTTCGAGGACTCGCCGGGGATGGTGCGCGATCTGCGGAGGTTGTTGTACTGGTCGATGAGGAGCGCCGGATTCGTGGTGCTCAACCAGGAGTGGTGGCACTTCGAGTACGGCACCCGCCGCTGGGCGGCCCTGACCGGCGCCCCACCGCTCTACGGACCCGCCCTTCTCTGAAATTGCGTACGCCAGTGCCGGATACGGCACTGAGCTACGCAATTTCGGGACCCCGGCGGGTAACTTCTGCGGATGGCGATTTGTGTGCTCGGCTGCGGGGCGATCGGCGGAAGTGTCGCCGCCGATCTGATCGAGGCGGGCTACGACGTCACCGTGGTCGACCAGTGGCCCGAGCATGTCGAAGCGATGCGCTCCGACGGCCTGGTCGTGACGATGCCCGATGGGACCGTCCATGTGGCTGTGGATGCTCTCCATCCATGCGACCTTGCCGCACGGAGACCCGCATTCGATGTCGTGCTGGTGGCAGTGAAGTCGTATGACACCGAGTGGTCGGTCCGTCTTGTCGAACCGTATCTGGCCCGGGATGGTGTGCTCGTCGGAGTGCAG
>JAOUGY010000188.1 GCA_029865445.1 Acidimicrobiia bacterium
GAGGTGGGTCTCGATCATCCACCGGGTGTTCGCTTCGGCGAGCAGCTCAGCTGCCGCCCGAGCTCGATCGGCATGCTCATCGGTGATGGCGTGGACGATTCCGGAGAGGGCGGCGGCGACCTCTCCGCTCTCGCGGGGTTCACTGCTCCGCACCCACAGCAGCTCCCCGGATTCCCCTTGCAGTCGCAGTTGGGCACGCGTCAGTCGCTCCGACTGGGAGGCGAGCGACATCTCGATGTGGAAACGGCTGTGTGCCCGGGCCTTCTCGCTCCGGCCCGAAGCCTGTTTGAGCTGATCGACGAACCGCCTCATCTGGTTGATGTTCGAGTCGCTGGCACGAACGGCGGCAAGCCTGGCACTGGTGGCCGAGACGGCGAGCTGCTCGTCCCCCATGTCGCGCAATGCGGTGACACTCGTCGATCTGAGACGCTCCACCAGCTCGGCTTCCGACGACGTGGCCGGGCCGATGACGAACGATCCGCCGTTGCGCCCGCGACGAGTCTCCACCAGTCCTTGTTCACGAAGGGTCGCGAGGGCTTCTCTCAACGTGACAGTGGACACGCCGAGTCGTCCTGCGAGCGCAGACTCGCTCGGGAGTTGCTGCCCCGGTGCGATCAGTCCCAGCCGGATGGCCTGGCGGACTCGGGCTGTGACCGATTCGGCCAGGCCGGCGCCCTCGATCGGCGAGAGCAGCGGATGCAGCGTATCCGGCTTTCCGTTCGGCATTGTGAGCGCACTCCCGGTCCTGGCAGAACAAACCATACCGATTCGGTTGCGAGACCAAACCAACTAAACATATAGTTTAATAGGTTTATAGATATCTGCGACTGTCGGGTGAGCGAGACGTGACAACTCCGAGCACTGCAATCCGATTCGAGTCCGTCGCCAAGACGTACGGAGACGTTCGCGCCGTCGACCGCGTCGATCTCGACATCGCCGACGGCGAGTTCTTCTCCATGCTCGGACCATCCGGATCGGGCAAGACGACGTGCCTGCGACTGATCGCCGGATTCGAAACTCCCACAGCGGGACGAATCATGCTGCACGACTCCGATGTCACCGACGTCCCACCCTACGAGCGGGACGTCAACACGGTGTTCCAGGACTACGCCCTGTTTCCCCACATGACCGTCGCCGACAACGTGGCCTACGGCCTGATGGTCAAAGGAGTCGACGGCGCCGAACGTCGTCGACGCGCCGACGACGCCCTCGCCATGGTCCACCTCGAAGGTCTGGGCGGCCGCAGACCCAACCAGCTGTCCGGCGGACAGCGTCAGCGTGTTGCGCTGGCCAGGGCGCTCGTCAACAGGCCTTCGGTCCTCCTGCTCGACGAACCGCTCGGGGCGCTCGATCTCAAGCTCCGTCAGGCGATGCAGATCGAGTTGAAGGCACTCCAACGAGAGGTCGGGATCACGTTCATCTTCGTCACCCACGACCAGGAGGAAGCGCTCACCATGAGCGACCGGGTGGCGGTCTTCAACCAAGGGCGCGTCGAACAGGTCGGGACGCCGAGCGAGGTCTACGAGAACCCGGCCAACACGTTCGTCGCCGGGTTCGTGGGCACCTCGAATGTCATCACCGGTGATCTCGCCACCCGGCTCCGCGGGGCGCCCGGACCGTTCACCGTTCGCCCGGAGAAGATCCGCCTCTCGGCTGGCGGTGACGTGGGCACCGAGGGGACCGTCACCGAGGTGGAGTACCTCGGGATGTTCTCCCGCTACCGAATCGACGTCGGGGAGCAGGTCCTGGTTGCGGTCGATCAGAACACCGAAGCCCACGGTGAGCGGCCGGCCCGCGGCCAGAAGATCGCCGTGTCGTGGCCCGAGTCTTCGTGTCGCCCGATCGCCTTGACGGCGGACGGCGAGACGGATGAGCAAGAACCGGTGTGAACCGGACTGATGCACATGGAGGAGAGAGATGAGACACAGGGCCACATGGCTCGCAGCGCTCACTGCATTCGGCATGATTCTCGCCGCGTGCGGCGACAGCGCCGGCACGGACGAGGGTGACTCCGGAGCGATCACCGAGGTGGGCGAGGGCGAGGGAGCGCTCAGCATCGTTGCCTGGGCCGGATACATCGAGGACGGGTCGACCGACCCGGCGTTCGACTGGGTCACGCAATACGAAACCGACACCGGATGCGAGGTGTCCGTCAAGACCGCCGGGACATCCGACGAGATGGTTGCCCTGATGACCGGTTCGGACGAGTTCGACCTGGTGACGGCGTCTGGCGACGCCAGTCTCCGGCTCATCGCCGGTGGCACGGTCCAGGAGGTGAACACCGAGCTCGTCCCCAGCTGGAGCACCGTCGACGAACGACTGCAGAACGCGCCATGGCACACGGTTGACGGCAAGCACTACGGGGTTCCCTACCAGTGGGGCGCCAACGTGCTCGCCTACAACACCGAGGTCTTCGGCGACACGCCACCCGATTCCTGGAGTGTCGTTTTCGAAGAGACGACCCTTCCCGACGGAGAATCCAACGCCGGTCGCGTACAGGCCTATGACGGGCCGATCTATGTTGCCGACGCCGCCCTCTATCTGAAGTCGACTCAGCCCGACCTGGGAATCAACGACCCGTACCAGCTGACCGAAGACCAGTACCAGGCTGCGCTCAACGTCCTTCGGGGCCAGCGCGACCTCGTCGGCCGCTACTGGCACGATGCCTTCATCCAGATCGACGACTTCACGAACGAAGGTGTCGCAGCCAGCTCCAGCTGGCCGTTCCAGGTGAACGTGCTGGTTGGCGCAGAAGCGCCCATCGCCTCGGTGGTCCCCAAGGAAGGGGCGACCGGATGGGCGGACACGACGATGATGCATGTCAACGCCCCCCATCCCAATTGCGCCTACAAGTGGCTCGAATGGTCGCTGAACCCCAAACTCCAGGGTGATCTGGCTGCCTGGTTCGGATCGGTTCCGGCCGCGCCTTCGGCCTGTGACGGAAACGAATTGCTCGGGCCAGATGGTTGCACGACCAACGGCCTCGACAACTTCGACCAGATCAGCTTCTGGAAGACGCCAACCGAGGACTGCAACGGGACCGGAGGTGAGTGCGTCCCCTACTACCGGTGGGTCACCGACTACCTCGCCGTGATTGGCGGCAGGTAGCCGCAGAGACCGTGGGGACCCGGCACCGCCGGGTCCCCACAGCACTCATGACGACATCGACTTCACCCCTCCACCGTCTCTCGGCGAGCCTCTATCGCCGGCGCCGCCTCCGACTCGGGCTCTTGCTCGGGCTCCCGGTGTTGTGGCTCGTCGGCGTGTACGGCGGAAGTCTGGTGTCGCTGCTGACACAGAGCTTCTTTCGGATCGACACGTTCTCCGGAACCGTCGATCGAAGCCCGACCCTGCAGACGTGGCAACAGGTCTTCACCGACGCCAACATGGCGGTTGCCGGCCGGACGATCGGGATGGCGGCTGCAGTCACCATCGCCGCCGTGGCGGTCGGATTCCCTCTGGCCTACTACATAGCCCGATACACCAGCGGCAAGACCAAATCTGCCATGGTCCTGGCCGTCCTGATCCCCTTGTGGTCGTCGTACCTCGTACGCGTCTATTCGTGGAAGCTGATCCTCGCAGCCGAAGGCATCGTCTCCTGGGCGTCCGGCCTGGTTGGGATGACGGGTGTCCTCGGCTGGATCCTCGACCTACCCGTGATCGGCGGCCCGTCGCTCTCGACCTCCACGCTCGGGCAGTTCATCGTGTTTGTCTACATCTGGCTGCCGTACATGATCCTGCCCATCCAGGCGGCTGTCGAGCGCGTACCTCGGTCGTTCCTCGAGGCATCCGCCGATCTCGGTGGTCGACCCGCCACGACATTCCGAAGGGTCGTATGGCCACTGGCGCTGCCCGGGGTGGCGGCCGGATCGATCTTCACATTTTCTCTCACCCTGGGTGACTACATCATCCCAACGGTGATCGGAGACTCGAGCCCATTCATCGGGCTCGCCATCTACAGCCAGCAGGGTGTCGCAGGGAACCTTCCTCTCGCCGCCGCGTTGTCGTTCATCCCCATCGTGGTAATGGCCCTGTACCTGACAGGCGCCCGCAAAATGGGCGCGTTCGAGGCGTTGTGATGATGAAGCGGGGAGCGGGACTCGGATTGAAGGCGGCCGTCGTCGCGGTGCTCGCGTACCTTCACCTACCGATCATCTTCGTGTTCCTGTACGCGTTCACGACCGAGGACGCTGCGTTCACGTTCCCTCCGCCGGGGCTCACCACGCGCTGGTTCGGCGAAGCTGCCCGCAATCCCGACATCCGCGAGGCGCTCACCCTTTCGTTGTCGGTGGCGGCAGTGGCAACCCTCATTGCCCTGTGCCTGGGGACCCTCGCCGCAGCGGCGATCTGGAGATCAAAGTTCTTCGGACGCGAGACGCTCTCGCTCTTCATCGTTCTCCCCATCGCCCTGCCCGGCATCATCACCGGCATCGCCCTCCGATCGGCGATCAATCTCGCCGACATCCCCTTCTCGTTCTGGACGCTCGTGATCGGACACGCGACGTTCTGTGTCGCGGTGGCCTACAACAACGTGATCGCCCGGATGCGAAGGACGTCACCGTCTCTCCTCGAGGCGTCCATGGACTTGGGCGCCCGCGGATGGCAGACATTCCGGTACGTGCTCCTGCCTCAACTCGGGTCGGCGATCGTGACGGGCGGAATGCTCGCGTTCGCCCTCAGCTTCGACGAGATCATCGTGACCACGTTCACGGCCGGCAATCAGCAGACACTCCCCATCTGGATCTTCTCCTCCCTCGTGCGACCCCGGAACCGGCCCGTCACCAATGTGGTGGCTCTGGTGGTCGTGTTGATCACGTTCATCCCGATCATCTTGAGCCAGCGATTCGCATCGCGATCCGAAGACACATGACCAGGAAAGGAAGCCCGCAGTGAAGAACTTCATCAACGGCGAACACGTCGATGCGAGCGCCGGCGAAACGTCGCCGGTCGTCAACCCGGCCACCGGTGTGGAATACGCCCGCGCTCCCCTGTCGCGGACTGAGGACGTCGACGCGGCGATGCGGGCGGCGGCATCTGCCTTCGAAGCGTGGAGGGATTCCACGCCCTCTGAACGCTCTCTCGCCCTCATTCGGATCGCCGACGCGGTCGAAGAACGTGCCGAAGACCTCATCGCTGCGGAAGTGGAGAACACGGGCAAACCGATCGCTCTCACGAGAAGCGAAGAGATCCCCCCGATGGTCGACCAGATCCGGTTCTTTGCCGGCGCCGCACGCCACCTCGAGGGCAAGGCGGCCGCCGAGTACATGCCGAACATGACATCTTTCGTCCGTCGCGAACCCGTTGGTGTGTGCGCACAGGTGGCACCCTGGAACTACCCGATGTTGATGGCCGTGTGGAAGTTCGCACCGGCGATCGCGGCGGGCAACACCGTCGTGCTCAAGCCGAGCGACACCACCCCGGCGAGCACGGTGCTGCTGGCCGAGATCGCTGCCGAGTTCCTCCCCCCGGGAGTGTTCAACGTGATCTGCGGCGACAGGGACACCGGACGGGCGATGGTGACCCATGACATCCCATCGATGGTCTCGGTGACGGGCTCGGTTCGGGCCGGCATGGAGGTCGCATCCGCGGCCGCCGACTCGTTGAAGCGAGTCCACCTGGAACTGGGAGGAAAGGCGCCCGTGGTGGTGTTCGACGACGCCGACCTGGAGGCGGCTGCAGAAGGCATCGCTGTGGCCGGGTTCTTCAACGCGGGACAGGATTGCACTGCCGCCACTCGCGTGATCGCCTCGCCCCGCATCTACGACGACCTGGTCGCGGCACTCGCCGAGCAGGCCGGCGAACTCAAGACCGGGATGCCCGATGACGAGGACGTCCTGTTCGGCCCGGTCAACAATCCCGCCCAACTGGCACGCGTGAGCGGATTCGTCGATCGGTCTCCAGATCACGCTCGCGTCGTCACAGGCGGATCAGGCATCGAAGGCCCGGGCTTCTTCTACCAGCCCACCGTGGTGGCCGACCTACGTCAGGACGACGAGATGATCCAGAACGAGATCTTCGGGCCGGTCATCACCGTCCAACGTTTCAGCGACGAGGACGAAGCCGTGGCATGGGCCAACGGGGTCCAATACGGCTTGGCATCGAGCGTCTGGACCCGAGACTTCGGACGAGCGATGCGGATGTCGAAGAGACTCGACTTCGGTTGCGTCTGGATCAACACCCACATCCCACTGGTCGCCGAGATGCCCCACGGTGGCTACAAACGGTCTGGCTACGGCAAGGACCTGTCGGCCTACGCCCTCGACGACTACACCCGCATCAAGCACGTGATGGCGAACCTGGACTCCTGAGCAGGCCACCCACACAGACTCGGCGTCGGGACCTGTACGGTATCGGCATGCATGATGTGCTGGCCGACCTCGAAGCCGAACACACCGACCTCGAAGGGCTCGTCGCCGGACTGACGGACAACGAACTCGATGCCATGACACCGGCGGAACCCTGGACCATCAGAGACCAGATCGGCCATCTGGCCTTCTTCGACGAGATGGCAGCAGTCTCGGCATCCGACCCCGAAGCCTTCGTCGCCGAACTGAACTCTATGGCCGATCTCGGCGAGCGCTACATGGATCAGCACCTGGATCGAGCCCGGGCCATGACGCCGTCGGAGCTTCTCCACTGGTGGCGGACGGCTCGCGCAGGGCTTCTCGAAGCCTTCTCCCGTTGCGAGCCCGACGAGCGACTCGTGTGGTACGGGCCTCCGATGCGGGCGGAGAGCGCTGCGACAGCCCGGCTCATGGAAACTTGGGCACACGGGCTCGACATCGCCGACACCCTCGGAGTGGTCCGCCCACCCACCGATCGGCTCTTCCGGATCGCCGACCTGGGGGTACGCACGTTCCGCTTCTCATACGAGAACCGCGGGCTGACGGCCCCCGATTCTCGTGTCAGGGTCGCACTCCGCGGTGTGACGGGGAACATGCGGGTGTGGAACGATGCCGAGTCGGACAGCATCACGGGTCCGGTCGAGGACTTCTGCATGGTGGTGGCTCAGCGACGGAACGTCACCGACACCCACCTGTTCTGCGAAGGCGACCTCGCTCACCAGTGGATGAAGCTCGCACAGGTGTTCGCCGGCCCCCCAGGACCCGGACGTTCGCCCACGGGGAACTGACGTGTCCCGACGGATCCGACTCGCAACCCTGCTGATCGGCATCTCCGTCGCCACCAACCTCGCCCTCATCGTCGTAGGACCGGTGACCGCACGTCCCTTCCTGGCCCACGAGGACCCGTCTCTGCGTCACCTGGTCGAAACCGAACAGGTGTCGCTGGCCGACGAACACCTCTTCTATCTCGATCTGCGAGA
>JAOUGY010000509.1 GCA_029865445.1 Acidimicrobiia bacterium
GCCTTCCGCCTGGGTCACCCGGATCGGAAACGGGTCGTAGTGGAGCACCGACCGGGTGTTGCCGCCAGGCATCACCACCCGGGCCCGATCCCACCAGTCCCGGCTCACCGGGTGGGTCTCCACATACCGGCGGCGGGCGTCCCCGAGCCGAAGATCCAAGTCCATTCCATCACCTCCACCGCGACCTCGCCCAAGGCTATCGACCCGGCTGGCGTCCGGCGGGCCGAAGCAGCAGAATGCCGCGGTAGCCGCAATCCCCGACCTCCGTCCTCGTCCTCGTTCCACCACCGATGTGGTGTGGATGCTGGTCGTCGCGGTCGCGGTCTTGTGGGGGTCCGGCGGTCTCGTCTCCAAGGCACTCATCATCGATGGCGTCGACCCGTTCACCGTCACGGCCGGTCCGTTCGCCGCCGGAGCCGTTGTGGCGTGGCTCGTGGCACGGCGAGTGCCCTCGCGTCCCGCCATGGCGAGTGGCTTTCTCCTCGGCATGATCAACACCGCGTCCCCCGCCCTGTTGTTCAACCTCGGATACGAGACGCTGCCGGCGGGGGTGGTCACGCTGCTCATCGCCTTCGGCCCGGTCGTGACGGCGATCGGCGCCCACTTCACATTCGCCGACGAGCGATTCAACCGGGGCAAAGCGGCAGGACTCGCCGTCTCCCTGGCCGGCGTGGCAGTCCTGTCGTCGGGTCAGGTCGGCGAGACGGGAGGCACACCCATCGGCGTGTTGCTGGTGCTGGCGGGGGCGCTGGTGTCCGGGACCACGGCGGTCTGGGCCCGTTCGGCCGCCGTTCGGCACGGAGCGAGGAACTTGGTACCCGCCCAGTTGAGTGGCGCCGCGCTGATGCCTCTTCTCCTCGCACCCCTCCTCGGGAGGTCGCTCGTGCCGGCGGCGGGTTTCTCCCTCGAGCACGTGGTCGGTCTGGTGCTGATCGGAACGGTGGCGAGTTTCGTCGGGTTCCGTCTCGTCATGCAGGCGAACCAGATCGGAACCGCCTCACAGGTCTCGCTCATCGGGTACCTGCTGCCGGTTGTGGGGGTAGGCGGTGGGGCATTGTTCTTCGGAGAGAGGATCACGCCCTCGGTGATCCTCGGCGGTGGACTCATACTCGCTGGCATCCTCATGATCGGGCGGGCAGCCGCCAAACCCGTCCGGGTGATCCGTTCGGCCGGGTAGCCTCCCGTCCATGTCCGCTCCGCGTCACATCCTGGTGGCAGTCGCGTGGCCGTATGCCTCGGGGTCCCGTCACCTCGGGCACCTGGCCGGCGCCTACCTCCCCGCCGACATCTTCGCCCGGTATCACCGCACCGTTGGCAATCGTGTTCTCATGGTGTCGGGGTCGGACGTGCATGGAACGCCCATCACGGTCCGGGCCGACGAGGAGGGGGTATCGCCTCAGGAGATCGTCGACCGGTACCACGCCGAGTTCGTGTCGAACTGGGACAAGGTCGGCATCCAGTGGGAGCTCTACACGTCCACCGGGACCGACAACCACCACGCGGTCACCCAGGACATGTTCCGCCACCTGGCCGAGAACGGCTACATCGACACGAAGACCTCGGAGCAGCTCTACGACCCGCAGGCCCAGCGATTCCTCCCCGACAGGTACGTCGAAGGCACCTGCCCCCACTGCGGCTATGAGTCGGCCCGCGGTGACCAGTGCGACAACTGCGGCCGCCAGCTCGACCCCACCGACCTGATCTCGCCCAAGAGCCGCCTGACGGGGGCCACACCCGAGCTCAAAGGCACGGAGCATTACTACCTGTTGCTGTCGAAGTTCCAGGACCGGCTTCTCGAGTGGTTGCGCGGCCGGCAGGGCTGGCGCAAACACGTCCTGAACATGGCCATCGGGTTCACCGAAGAAGGCCTCCAGGACCGCGCCATCACCCGTGATCTCGAGTGGGGTGTCGACATCCCGGAGCCGTACGACACGATCGGCGAGGGAAAGCGCATCTACGTCTGGTTCGACGCCGTGATCGGCTACCTGTCGGCGGCGAAGGAGTGGGCCGAGAACACAGGCAATCCCGAGGCGTGGCGGGATTGGTGGGAAAACCCCGAGGCCGAGAGTTACTACTTCATCGGCAAGGACAACATCGTCTTCCACGCGGTCATCTGGCCGTGCCAGCTTCTGGGGTACGGGGGCCTCAACCTCCCCACAGACATTCCCGCCAACCAATACGTCACTTTCAAGGGTGACAAGGCGTCGGCCAGCCGGGGCATCGGCAGGTCGATCGGCTGGTACGCCGACCGACTCGAGCCGGATGCGCTGCGGTACGCGTTGACC
>JAOUGY010000189.1 GCA_029865445.1 Acidimicrobiia bacterium
ATGAGCTCTCCCCGACTCACCGGAACGGGTCGTCCCGCTCCGAGGGCGATCAGCGCCAGAAACAGCGCTCCGGCGTTGTTGTTCACCACGAGCGCGGCGTCGGCGCCCGTGAGCGCGCGAAGCAACTCGAGGGCGTACTCGCCTCGCCCGCCCCTCGTCCCGCTGTCGAGACGCATCTCCAGATTGGTGTACCCGACCGACGCCTCCATTGCCGCCGCTGCGGCTCTCGCGTGGAGTGGGGCCCTGCCGAGGTTGGTGTGAAGGAGGACGCCCGTGGCATTGATCACAGCAGTCGGGGAGCGTTCGGCGAGCCGGGAGGCCGTCTGCTTGGCGATCGTCGATGCGTCTGCTTCCTCGCCTGCGATCAACTGTGACCGTGCCAGGTCGACGGCTGCCCGCGCCACGTCGGCGGCCAGCGCCCGAGGGAGCAGGTCGGCGATCTCACCGATGACGGTGTCTACGGACGGAAGGTCGCGGAGCATCGGGCGTGAGCCTACCGTTCCGCCGGTATCGTGCTCGGGGTGTCAGTCCCGGCAGTGCCCGCATCGTCTGTGATCGTCCTTCGACGGCGGTCGACCTGGGAGATGCTGATGGTGGAGCGACCCGCCTCGGGAGTCTTCGGAGGCATCTGGGCCTTCCCCGGCGGCGCCGTGGACGAGGGTGACAGGCTGTCTCCTGTCGCCGGCGACCCATGGCGGACGGCGGGCCTGCGAGAGACGGCCGAGGAGGTCGGAATCTTCCTCACGTCGCCCCGATCGGCCCAACCGGCTCTCGGCCCCGATGGTGACGTGTATGCGGCACTCGCTCGGGAACGGGCGGCCTTCGACGCGGCTCGACTGCGATATCTGGCGTCTTGGATCACTCCGGTCGGGGTGCCTCGACGGTTCGAGGCACGGTTCTATCTGGCCGAAGTGGACGCCGACGTCGAAGGTGCAGTGGTGACCGACGAGCTCGTGGACATGGCTTGGGCGGAGCCGGCAGAGATTCTCCGGCGGGTGGAACACGGTGAATGGGCGATGATCTTCCCGACGGTGTGGCACGTCGAATTGGTGGCCGACTGCCAGGACCCGTTCTCTCTCGAGAAACACCCGATTCGCCAACTCGCCGCCCTGTCGGAGCCGTTCGAGATTCTCGATCTCGGTCTTCCGCCCGAGGAGGTCGCTTCGTGAGGATCGACCGGGTCCTCGCTCCGAACCCCGGCTTGTTCACGGGGCCCGGGACCAACACGTATGTCGTGGGTGACGAAGCCGGCGTGGCGGTCATCGATCCGGGACCGATCGACACCTCGCACGAAGCGGCCATCGTCCGCGCCGTCGGAGGTCGGACGGTGACTGGCGTGATCGTCACCCACACCCATCCCGATCACGCCCCACTCGCCAACCCACTTGCGACGGCGCTCGCCGTCCCCACGTTCGGGTACGACCGGGGCCCCGAGTTCGAACCGGATGTGCGTATCGAGGACGGGACCCGCTGCATGGCGGGCGGGATCGAGATGATCGCCATCCACACGCCGGGTCACTCCGACGATCACCTCTGTTTCCAGGCGGGAGCGATCCTGTTCACCGGCGACCACATCATGGGCGGCTCCTCGGTGATGGTCGAACGCCTTCGGCCCTACATGCGGTCACTCGAACGACTCCAGGGGATGGCCTTCGATCGGCTGTATCCCGGTCACGGTCCCGAGATCGAGTCACCCTCGGAGGTGATCTCGTGGTACCTCGCTCACCGTCGCGAGCGGGAGGCGCAGATCCTCCATGCGGTGGCGGTGGCCCCTCGGACCGTGGAAGAGGTCGTCGAGGTGGTGTACGCGGACGTGGACGAGTCGCTCCATCCGCTGGCCGCCAGGTCGGTACTGGCACACCTTCAGAAACTGGAGGAGGAGGCGCGGGTCCAGGTCGAAGGCCGCAGGTGGTCGGTGGTGTCGCCGGCCGGGTGACTCGGGCGATGATCCTGCCGAGGGCAGTGGATGCGTTCGCTCCGAACGCGGCACGAGGACCTGCGGGGGAAGCCAGGTCCTCGTGCAATCCGGGGCCCGTAAGGGGGAATGTCCGGTACCCCGAAGCCTCCCGGCCATGTGAGGCGGGTCGAGCCGTCCGTTCCGGTCGGCTGCATTCCTGAGCGGTACCGGGGCCGGGATCCGGTCCGCCTTCGCCTGAGCACGTTCCCCACCATGATCCTTCACGCGGGGTGGTCGGCGCCAGTGTCTTTAACGTTCGCACGAAAGGACTAGTCACCGAGGAAACGGGCTGAAGGTGTTGAGTGACGTCGGCTTTCTGCGGACCGCAGCCTCGCTGAGCGACGTCTGTGGCCCAGGGTGGTCGGCGTCAGACCGTTCCGAAACGTGAGTGGGAAACAGAAAAGCAGCCGGAAATCCGCCATCGCCGGCCCGCGGCAGTTTGAATACGCCGCGACGAAGGGAGAAAACGGTGGCAGAGCCGATGCAGGCCGGGATGTCGCAGTGGGGTCCACTGGCATCTTGGGGAGACAGGGTGATCGCTGCGTTGCTGGACCGGGTACCCGGTTTCGTTCTCGCGGCGATCGGAGCGAGAGCAGGTGCGTTGGGGACGTTGTTCTCGCTCGCCGGTACGGCCTACTTCTTCTACGTCGCGTACATGGAAGGGGAACGGGGAGCGGGACCGGGCAAACGCCTGACCGGTCTCAAGATCGTCAAGGCCGCCGACGGTCAGGTTCTGGGCGGCGGGATGGGAATCGTTCGTCAGATCGCCCACTTCGTAGATGCCATCATCTGTCTGATCGGCTACCTGTTCCCGCTGTGGGATCCCCAGCGTCAGACGATCGCGGACAAACTGCTCGGAACCGTCGTTCTCATGGACCAGCCGAAGGAAGAGTTCTCGGCGGAGCTGTTCAAGCTCTGAGCTTTGGCCTCAGGCCGGCTGCTCCATCGCCTCGAGGGCTTCCACCAGCTTGGCGATGCGGCCGGTGCACGTCTCGTCTTCGGCGGGAGGAACCAGACCAACGATCTGCGCCGCGATCGAGGAGAACTCGATCGCGGCGGGGTTGTTCGGGTCGGAGGCGACGATCGGTGTCCCGGTGTCCCCGCCCATCACCACTGCGGCGTCGAGGGGGACACGGCCGATCAGAGGCACGTTGAGTCTTTCGGAGAGTTCCAGCCCGCCGCCTGCGCCAAACAGTTCGTACGTCTCGCCGTGGTCGCAGGTGAACCCGGCCATGTTCTCGATGACACCGACGATCGGCATGAACGAGCGCCGAGCCATGTCTGCCACCCGCACCGCCACCTTCTGGGCTGCTTTTTGGGGTGTGGTCACCACCACCATCTCGGCCTGAGGCAAGAGTCTGGCCAGCGCCATCTGCACGTCGCCGGTGCCCGGTGGCATGTCGATCACGAGGTATCCCAGGTCACCCCAGGCCACCTGTGTGAGGAACTGCTCGAGCGCCTTCGACAGCATCAGACCCCGCCACATGAGAGCGGTCTCCTCTGATTCGATGATGAGTCCGGTGGACACCATCTCGATCCCGTGGGGGCGGGCGGGAACGATGAGTTTGGTGTCGTCGTCGGCTTCCAGGCGGTCTGAACTTCCGAGCATGCGTGGTACGGAAAACCCCCAGATGTCGGCGTCCAGGAGCCCTACCGAGAAGCCCATGTGCGAAAGCGCCAGGGCGAGGTTGACGCTCACCGAGGACTTTCCGACGCCCCCCTTGCCGGAGCTGACGGCTATGACGCGGGTCGTCGGGTGGATGCGAGTGGGTGCTGCGGTGTCTCGCGCCTTGCGTCGTGCCACCGACATCAGATCGGCGCGTTGCGCCTTGGTCATGGCAGTCGTGTGCACCGTCACGTTGTCGACGCCCGGCAAGCCTCGGACCTTTCGGACCGTGTCGCCCTCGATCTGGCCGCGCATCGGGCACTCCGCGATCGTCAATGCGATGCCCACTGTGACGTGGCTTGCTTCGACCTCCACGGAGGTGACCATGCCGAGTTCGACGATGTTGCCACCGAGTTCTGGATCGACCACCCGCTTGAGCGCTTCATAGACCTGTTCGACAGTTGTCATCTGCACCCAGCGTAATTTCCACTATCGCCGTAGTGGGAATTGTCTACGGCTCGAATGCCACTACGATGTAGCGGAGCGACGAGGACCCAGATGACACAGATCCTTTCGATCAAATCGAACAAGCCCCCGAAGGCGATCACACTCACCGACACGGCGATCGTGAAAGTGCGCGAGTTGATCGATTCCGAAGGCGACCCGAACCTGGCGCTGCGTATGGCCGTACGGCCGGGCGGTTGCTCCGGCTTCTCGTATGAGATGTTCTTCGACTCCGATGTCGAGGACGGCGACGTCGTCGAGGACTTCGGAGGTGTACGAGTGGTTGTCGACCCGCAGTCGGTCGAGCGTCTCCGCGGCTCAACCCTTGACTACAAGGATGGGCTGATGGGAGCGGGGTTTGCCATCGAGAACCCCAACGTCACCCGTTCGTGCGGTTGCGGCAACAGTTTCTCCTGACAACCAGAGATATTCACGAAGGCGGCCCCTCACGGGGCCGCCTTCGTCGTTTCCCAGCCGACCAGCGGCCCGGGTCACAGGTTGGCGGCGGTGTCGTTCGGATCTGCCACAACTAGTGTCCGATCAAAGCCAACAGGAGTCTGACTCATGCCCAAGCGCGTGCCCGATCTCGCATCCGCCCCGAAACCCATCGCCCCCTACTCCATCGCCACCGAAGCGGCGGGGCTGGTTTTCATATCGGGTCAGGTTGCAATCGACCCGGCGGGCGGGCCCACCCCGGACGATGTGGTTGACCAGACCCGCCTGGTGATGGACAACATCGGTCGGATCCTCGGCGACCTGGGTCTCGGCTATCCGGACATCGTGAAGACGACCATCTTTCTGAAGGACATGGACGATTACGGGGCTGTCAACGGTGAGTACGGCTCGTACTTCACCGACGAGCCGCCCGCTCGGTCGGCGATTCAGGCCGCCGCCCTCCCGAAACCGGAGTTCCTGGTCGAGATCGAAACCATCGCGGCTCGCTGACGTCGGAGAGGACAATCGTGGAAATGGAATATCGACGCCTCGGCTCGGCCGGGGTCAAAGTCAGCGTTCTCTCGTTCGGGTCGTGGGTCACGTTCGGCAAACAGATGAACACGGATGCGGCTCTCGAGTGCATGGCCGCCGCCTATGAGGCCGGAGTGAACTTCTTCGACAATGCAGAGGTGTATGCGGGTGGCCAGGCCGAGACGATCATGGGTGAGGCACTCGACCGGATGGGATGGCCCCGCCACTCCTATCTCGTGTCCACCAAGTTCTTCTGGGCATACACGATGGACCGAACACCCGGAACACGCTCAATCGCAAGTACTTGATGGAGGCTGTCGATCGGTCGCTCGAGCGGCTCCAACTCGACTACGTCGATCTGGTCTATTGCCACCGACCGGACCCGGAAACCCCGATCGAGGAGACGGTGTGGGCGATGTCGGACATCGTTTCGTCGGGTAGGGCGTTGTACTGGGGGACGTCTGAGTGGTCGGCGGATGAGATCCGGGCGGCATGGGAGATCGCCGAACGGCATCACCTGCGCAAGCCGCAGATGGAACAGCCCCAGTACAGCCTCCTGCATAGGGACAAGGTGGAGCGCGAGTATGCCCGGTTGTACGACGACATCGGCATGGGCACCACCACATGGAGCCCGCTGGCGTCGGGACTGCTTACGGGAAAGTACCTCGACGGTGTTCCCGGGGACAGCCGGTTGGCGGCCGAGGCCTGGCTGGCGGGTCCGTTGGAGGACGATGCCGTCATGTCGAAGGTTCGTGCCTTCGTGGAGGTTGCCGACCGCCTGGAGTGCACGCCCGCTCAGCTCGCGATCGCCTGGTGTGCCTCCAACCCCAACGTGTCGACCGTGATCACCGGTGCGTCGCGGGTTTCCCAGGTTCACGAGAACATGGCATCACTGGAGGTCCTCGACCGTCTCGACGCCGAACACCTGGACCGTCTCGACGAGATCTTCTCCTGACCCTGTCCCCAACCGGTCCGCGGAACCCCTTTTTCACGCACGGATCGCAGCAATATGCTGCGATCCGTGCGTCAAGACCCGACAAGGGCGGGGGGTCGGCAGCACCTGCGATAATCGGGGCCATCGGCTCGCAAATCGTGTGAGGAGCATCGTGACCCGTGATCAAATCTTTTCGGCACTCGGACTCACCGACCACAACCCCGGGGTTTTCGCCGGGTCGTGGCTCGACCCCACCGGTCCAACGCTCGAGGTGACCAACCCGGCCACCGGGGAGACGATCGCCACCGTTGCCCAGGCCACGCCCGAACAGTACGACCAGGCGGTGGCCGCGGCATCGGCCGCGTTCGACCGGTGGCGGATGCTGCCGGCCCCGAAAAGGGGCGAGTACATCCGCCTCCTCGGGAACGCTTTGCGTGAGAAGCGCGACGAGTTGGGTGCCCTCGTGACACTGGAGATGGGCAAGATCTTCCCCGAAGGCGTGGGTGAGGTCCAGGAGATGATCGACATCTGCGATTTTGCGGTCGGGTTGTCACGTCAGCTCTACGGACTCACCATGGCGAGCGAGCGCCCCGAGCATCGAATGTACGAGCA
This sequence comes from Acidimicrobiia bacterium, assembly GCA_029865445.1. GTDB lineage: Bacteria > Actinomycetota > Acidimicrobiia > Spongiisociales > ZC4RG35 > JAOUGY01. Next base: position 6,580 of record JAOUGY010000189.1, read on the forward strand.
GTGGCACCCGCTGGGACCGATCGGAGTGATCACCGCTTTCAACTTCCCGGTGGCGGTGTGGAGCTGGAACGCGGCGATCGCCGCGGTGTGCGGGGATACGGTGGTGTGGAAACCGAGCGAGACCACCCCGCTCACCGCCATCGCCGTCACCAGAATCGCTCACCACGTCATGGCCGGTTCGGGTTACGAAGCCGTCTTCAACCTGGCGGTCGGTGCCCGCGACGTTGGAGAGCTGATGGTCGCCGACGAACGGCTCCCCCTCATCTCGGCCACCGGATCCATTCGCATGGGCAAGGAGGTCGGACCTGCCGTCGCCAAACGACTCGGCAGGTCGATCCTCGAGCTCGGCGGAAACAACGCGATTCTCGTGATGGACGACGCCGACCTGGAACTCGCCACCCGAGCCGTTCTGTTCGCGGCAGTAGGAACGGCGGGCCAGCGATGCACGTCGCTGCGCCGGCTCATCGTCCACGAGGCGGTGGCGGACAAACTCATCGACCGTCTCGTCCAGGCCTACCAGACCGTCCCCATCGGTGATCCGATGGAGGATGGAACGCTCATGGGTCCCCTCGTCAACGAGCGAGCAGTGGAGGCCTACCTCTCTGCCCTGGCCACAGCCCGCGATGAGGGAGGGACCGTTCTCACTGGCGGCAACCGGGTCGATCGACCCGGACATTTCGTGGAGCCGGCGATCGCGGTGGTCGGCAAGGATG
>JAOUGY010000190.1 GCA_029865445.1 Acidimicrobiia bacterium
CTCAGTGCCCCCGGGAACCAGACGCGGCGAGCCGGCGTCGAACGGCTGATCAGATCCAAAGAACGAATCAAGGAAGGCAAAGATGAGAAGCAAATCGAACCAGCGAATGACCATCGCCGTCGTCGCAGTAGCGCTCACAATCGGTGTGGGCACGGCGGTAGCGGCTGCCAATGACTCGGAAGATACGCCGATTCCGGTCGAGTCGGATGGTGGGATTGGTGATACGCCGATTCCGGTCGAGTCGGATGGTGGGATTGGCGACACGCCGATTCCGGTCGAGTCGGATGGTGGGATTGGCGACACGCCCGGTGACGAGTTCGCGGTGGACGAGGCACGGGACCATGCCCACGGACTACTTGGCCGGTACGAAGACACGCTGACGCCCGAAGTCCGCGTGGCTCGGCGCGGCTCTGAGACTTACGCACTCACCAAGGACTATCGAGTCGGGCGATTCACGGTCGAACTCGATGATGACGGGGCCGGATACCGCGTCACCTCGGTCACGGTCGAGCTGCCGGACGGGCCCGAGACTTTCCATCTCACGCCGGGTTGAGAAAGAGGGGGAGCACTCTGGGGCCCTCTCGATCTGACCGGCAACGGGCACAGCGAGCGATTGGGGCCACGGGCCCCAATCGTTTCAGCTCCCGGTAGTGAATGTTGCGGATGACAGGGTCTGATTGCCGCTCGCTTCGATGGCGAGCACCTCCCATTCGTATTCGGTGTCCGGCTCGAGGAACCCGATCGGAATGGCGAGACTGGTCGCCTCCGGGGGCATCGTCACGTCCAAGGTGACCTTGGGCAGCGAGTCGATGCCCGTGTTGGGTTCGACCACGAGAACCTGGTACCCGATGATCGGGCTGCCGTCCGGCGCGGGAACCGGTTGCCAGATCACGACGGTGGCTCGTGGATCCTGTGGGCCATCCGCTTCGAGTGGGGCGACCAGCGTTGGGCCGTCCGGGATGTGGTGGGTCAGCTCCCAGGAGCCCTCGTATCTCTCGCCGGCGAGGCTTCTTCCGCGGAAGCGATAGGTGCCCTCGGGCCAGCGTTGGAAGAGCTGCTCGAGGGTGAGATCGGTGAACGGCGGCTCTGCGCTCTCCAGGAACAGTTCGGTGCCGCCCTGTTCCGCCATCCGCCCGGAGGCGGTGGCAGTGAAGACCCTCCGACCACCTGGGTCATAGATCGACACGCTTCGCCATTCGTCGGCGTCGATGAAGGCCTGAACTCCGCCGTCGCCGTCGGTGGCGTTGATCTCGAACTTGAGCCGGGAGTCACCCATTTCGACGGCCTCGCGGCCGTGGCCGGAAGCGCGCGCCGACGCGGTAGTGGCACCACCGAGGATCGTCAGCCCCACTGCAAGGGCAATGGCGTTGCGGTGTAACTTCATCTGCGGCCTCTCAATCGTCGAGGTTGTCGGACCTGTCGGACTTGGATCCGACAACGTTGAATTGCTCGTCGAGTTGGACGTCGATCTGGCGTCCATCACCCAGGGTGACCTCGACCTCGTAGTAGCTGTCCTCGTCGCCGACCTCGGTCGACGTGACCCGGCCATCGCCGATGTGAGCGAGCGCGATAGCGACGGCCCGTTCGAGAGCCAGACCCGCGATGGGTACGTCCCGATCCCCGTCCCCTCGGGCCATCGCCACGCCCGGGATGAGCGCAACTGAGACCAGCGCACCGATCGTTGTCGCTGTCTTGTGGCGAACCATGTCTGCTCCTTATGGTCGGCGGTCCTGCCCACCGAACGTACGACCGGCCTCCTGACGGCTCGCTGACCACGACACGATTTGTCAGCCTCGAGTCAGCCGCCGGTCAGCTTCGAGCGCGAGAATCCGGGAATGAAGGTTCTGCTGGTCGAGGACGACAAGCGATTGGCGGCGACCGTCAAGCGGGGACTCGAAGCCGAGCACTTCACCGTCGACGTGGCCCTCACGGGTCCCGACGGTCTGTGGCTTGCGACGGAGAGCATCTACGACGTGATCGTGCTCGACATCATGCTTCCGGGGCGCAACGGATATCAGGTGTGCGCCGACTTACGCGAGGCCGGGGACTGGACGCCGATCCTCATGCTGACGGCCAAGGATGGCGACCTCGACGAAGCGGAGGCGCTCGACACCGGTGCGGACGACTATGTGACGAAACCATTCTCGTTCCCGGTTTTGGTGTCGCGGTTGCGGGCCCTGACGAGACGGGCCGCCGCCATCGAACCCGGCGTGATCGTGGCCGGAGGGATCGTCGTCGACCCGGGACGGCGGCGGGTCTGGCGCGGCGGAACGGAGATCGAACTCACAGCCCGTCAGTTCGACGTGCTCGAGTTCCTGGCCAAGAGGGCCGGTCGAGTCGTTTCGAAATCCGAGATCCTCGACGGAGTGTGGGAATTTGGATTCGAAGGCGACCTCAACATCGTTGAGGTGTACGTGCGGCGGATCAGGGCCCGCATCGACGATCCGTTCGGGTGCCGGAGCATCTCGACCATTCGCGGCGTGGGGTACCGGCTCGAGGATGAGACCTGATGGGTCGCAGCTACAGGGGCATCCGCCCACGTATCACCGTCCTCGCCATTGGGGCGGTGATCGTCGTCCTCGTGGTGGCCTCCGCGGTGCTCGTGGTCGTTCAACGGAAGATCCTGACCGACGGAATCGACACTGCGCTCCAGAGGGAAGCCGGCGAGATCGTCGACTGGGCACAGGCCGGCGTGTTGTCCGTCGACCTCCCGCCGATCCGGTCCGAGGGCTTCGCGGTCGTCGTCGACGACGGTCGACTGGTGGCCGCAACTCCGGGCGCCACGACCGCGCTCGACATCGCGCGAGTCATCGGCGAGGAGCCCGGATACCGAACCGTCGACGGCCTGCCGGTGGACGACGACCGTTTCAGGGTGCTCACACGGCTGGAGGATTTCGGCGTCGTGTACGTGGGTTCGACGTTCGACATCGTCGACGAGGCATCTGCGGCACTCATCTCATTGCTCGGAGCGGTGGTGCCGCTCGTCGCCTTCACCCTCGGCGTGATCGTGTGGCGCCTAATAGGACGGACCCTCGGCCCGGTGGAAGACATCAGAACGCGGGTTGCCGACATCGGCGCCAGCGATCTCGGTCGGCGCATCCCTGAACCGGGTACCGGCGACGAGATCGACCGGCTGGCAGCCACGATGAACCACATGCTGGACCGTTTGGAGACTGCGGTGGCTCGACAGAGCAGGTTCGTTGACGACGCCTCGCATGAACTTCGCACCCCTGTCGCACGGCTTCGCGCCGCCGTGGAGATCGACTCGGGGGGGGCCGGATTCGAGTCCCTGAGAGAGGACGTCATCCAGCTGAGCGAGATGGTCGAGGATCTGCTGTTCCTGGCCAGACTGCACGACGGCCGGCAGACCGAGTCGGCGCCCGTGGACCTCGAGGATGTCGTCATCGGCGAGGTCGATCTGCTCCGTCCGTGGACTTCGATCGCGCTGGAACTACGAGACGTCGATACGGTCACTGTTTCCGGGAACCGATCCGACCTGGCACGCCTGGTCCGCAACATCCTCGAGAACGCGACCCGTGCGGCCGAGTCCCGGGTGTGGGTGTCGGTGGAGGCCGTCGATGACGACGGGCGGGTCACGGTCGAAGACGACGGCCCGGGTGTCGATACCCGGGCGGCGGCTGTCATCTTCGATCGTTTTGGGCGTGTCGACGACGCCAGGTCCCGGCCCGCCGGCGGCTCAGGCCTTGGACTGGCCATCGCCCGAGAGATCGCGACAGCGCATCACGGTCGGGTCGAATTGTGCAACCCGGGCGAGCGGGGCGCCCGATTTGCCGTCACCATTCCGGCGATCTGACAGGTCCGGGGCCGTTTGAGGATTAGCGAAGCGGGCCTGGACATGTCGTCTCCACCAACTAGACCATGGATTGTCTCTCGGGCGGCAAGTCCGGGCACGAGTGGAGGTACCGGGGTATGGGAATGCACCTCGACACCGTCGAGGTCTCGTCGGGGCGGAGAACTGCTGCCGATATCGAACCAGATTCGGCGTCAGCGAAGATGCTGGCGTGGGTCAACGGCGCCCTGTCGTCCGGCCATCCCCTGCTGGGCCGGCCCAACGCTGTGTGCCCCCATGCTGTCCCGGCGGCCGCCCACGGTGACATGTGGTTCGAAGAGCTCACCTTCGGTGGCGTTCCGACGCCCGCGGCCATGGAGGTCGCGGTCATGACCCGGATCGCGGTGGTGAAGCGACTGCCCCGAATCGGGCGGGCGTGGCGGGCCCTCGTGGTGTCGTTCCCTGAGATAGACACGGCGGACGATGCAGAGCGACTCATCGACGGCACTCAGCGCCAGGTACGACCGTGTTTCGTGGCGGCAGGGTTGATGATCGGTGAGATGCATCCCTGGAACACCACTCCCGCCAAGGCGAATCCCGAGGGAGGGTTCTACCCCAACCGCAGCCCTGTCTCCGCACTCACCATTCGGGACATGCATCCGCACGACCGCTCCTTCCTGGAGCGGGAGCCAGACCAGGCGTTGAGGCGTCTGCTCATCGCCGACTTTGACCGGATCATGGCTCAGGCCCACGAGTGAGATCGAGCTGGGTCGTCAGCTCTTCTTTCGCGTCGGCTTCGGCTTGAGCGTGCCGATCCAGGCGTGGCTCTGTTCCAGAAGCTCGGCGATGGCATCGACGTCCAGCGAGTCCGGGACCCACACGTAACCCCTCATCACTGCTCCATACTGGATGACAGGTTCGTCCCCATGGGCCGCCGCGAACTCGGCACGAGCGTCGTCGGACAATCGGATGGCGATGCGACCGTCCTGGTCGAGGAAGCTGAACATGTGTCCGTTCCGGGACGTGTACGGGTTCTTTGCACCCTTGCGGTCGACGTCCGGGAGTCGATCTACGGCCATCTCATAACGCTCGAGGGCGTCCGGTGGGCCTCCGTACGCAGCTGGCATCGGCTTCTCCCTTTCCTTGCGGCGTCTCGGCCAAGTCTTGCCGACATCGGCTGCCAAGGCCCGCCCACTGCGAGAAACTTCGCGAAAAACTCTTCACCCGGTCAGGGGCGACGCCGATATTCACGATATGAATCACAATGATGTGACTCACAACTGCGGAAGATGCGGCAAGGCGTCCGTCGTCATCATCGGTGGCGCCCATTACTGCTCTTCACACGGGCTCGACGTGACCATGCAGCGAGCTCTCGTCGTGGACCTTCGTCGGCCGGAGGAACCGGTCGTGACACTCGACCTTCGCACCGTCGCCCTGGCGAGTTAGACCGCCACGAGCGCCGGGCGGTCGGGCCGGACCGCCACGGCCTCGATGATCCTCGTCACCTGATCCGGCGCCTCCAGCACCACCGAGTGTTCGGTGGGCAACTCGATGCGGTGATCGGCGAAGAATCCCGCAGAGGCCTCTTGATCCGCCCGGTCGATCACGCCGTCTCTCGCCGTCACCACCCAGGTGGCGGGCGGCAGGGTCAGGTTCTGCCAACGCCGGGCGTCGAAGCGACGCAGCTCCAGTGCCGAGTCGACCAGGACCTGGCGTTCGGGGCGAACCGCATACTCCCAGGAGATCCTCGGTGTCTCGTCAGGAGCGCGTCGAACCTCGGCGTGGTGGTTGCGGATCGTGACAGGGGAGCGGGCACCCAGAACGTAGGGCGCCGACGCCACCATCACGATCTGACGGGGCCGTACCCAGTAGGCGGAAGTTGCCATTGCTACGAACCCGGTGAAGCTGTCAGGGCTCGCCCACAACAGCGTGGTCATACACACCGGGCCGCCCATCGAGTGCCCGACCAGTAACGGACGCGTCAACCCGGCGTCATCGATGGCCGCGAGGATCGACTCTGCAGCAAGGGAGAACGAAAAGGGACGATCGATCACCGAACGTCCATGGCCCGGCAGGTCGATGGCGAGGATGGTGTGGCGAGAACGCACGATGACCGGCCACCAGGCCGAATCGGCGGTCCGACCCCAGCCGTGTACGAGAACGATCGGCGGGGTCTCGCCCTCGACCATTCGATACGAGATCCTTCCCCATTCGGTGGAGAGACTTCGTACCGTTCCGGGCAGGTTTGGGGGCGCAACCACCATGGCGTCGAGCTCTCGCACTGCCTGGCGGTAGCGGTACGCGGTGTATGCGGCCGCTCCGGGAACGGCTGCAGCAAGCACATGGCGGACGGTACGCATGTCCCTCTTCCTGTCGGCAGACCGCGGCGCCCGCTCAATGGGCCGATTGGCCCTCGCTTCGCTCAGGCCGTACCGAGTACTGGGTACTTGGTACCAAGTACCTGGCTGGGGACTGGTGACTGGTGACTGGTGACCGGAGACTGTGTAGCCTCGGTGGTGTGACTACACCCGATGACGTCAGAATCGCTCTCTTCCTCGACTACGAAAACCTCGCAATCGGTACTCGAGACGCCCTCCGCGGTGCAGCATTCGATCTCAAGCCGATTTCGGATGCTCTCGCCGAGCGGGGGCGCGTGGTTGCCAAACGGGCCTATGCCGACTGGTCCATGTTCGACGAAGACCGGCGGATGCTCACCCGCAACCACGTCGAGCTCATCGAGATCCCCCAGCGGATGGGGGTGGTCCGCAAGAACGCGGCCGACATCAAGCTGGCCGTCGACGCGATCGAGCTCGCCCTCGAGCGGGACTACGTGACCACCTTCGTGATCGGCACCGGGGACTCCGACTTCACCCCGCTGGTTCACAAGCTCCGCGAGTTGAACAAGCGGGTGATCGGCGTGGGAGTGAAGGCCTCGACCTCGGCCCTCTTGCCGCCCGCTTGCGACGAGTTCCTGTTCTACGAGAGCTTGGAGGGCGTCGATCGGGGCACCGGTGTCGAGGCGGCCCCCACCGCCGAACAGCCGAGCGGAGAGCAGGGCGTCGACGAGCTCGAGAGATTGATCACGACCACCGTGGCCGGCCTGCAGAGGACAGGTGGTGATGCCGTGCTGGCGTCTTCGCTCAAGAGGGCGCTCATCCGCAAGGACCCGACCTTCTCTGAGGCCGATTACGGCTTCCGAGCCTTCGGTGAGTTGCTGCGTCACCTCGCTTCGCGCAACGTCTTGGCTCTTGCCGAAGGGCCTGCGAAGGGTGACCCCGTTGTCGAACTGGCCTCCAACCCCGACGAGGACGCGGCCTTCGGTGTCCTCGTCGACGTCGTCAAGGCACTCCAGGGGGGCAACGGCGGTCCGGCGCTGTCGGGTTTGAAGAATCAGGTCAGAAAGCGG
>JAOUGY010000191.1 GCA_029865445.1 Acidimicrobiia bacterium
GGGGAAGGTGGGCAGGAACCTGGAGGGTGTCTTTCGCTCCCTCGTGGTCGCGGGACAGGTCGACAACAACGTCGAGGTGGACGTCCGAAGCCTGGAGGTGACGGCGGACGCGGTGGTGTCCCGGAATCTGGTCTACCGATCCTCTTCCGACGCGGCAGTGGATGATCGCGCCGATGTCGAAGGCACCCTCATCAGGAGAGCCCCCCTCCCGCCGAATGTTCGCCTGCGCGGGCTGTGGGTGATGGGACGGTTGCTTGCCGTGATCTTCGGCGCCGGTGTAGGCCTCTCGATCGTGTGGGCCGCCCCCGCCCGCTCGCTGAGGGCGGCTTCGGCGGCGGTGAACAGGCCGTTCGCCGCATTCGGCAACGGGCTGATGGTGCTGGGGGCTCCGCTGCTTCTGATCGTGGGAATCGCGGTCGTGGCCACCTTCATGACGCCGGAATCGGCGCTCCCGCTGTTGCTGGCCACCGTTCCTTTCGTATTGGCAGTCATCGGTGCCGTCGCAGTGTGGTCCCTCGCCTCGGTGGTGGCGCCGGCCGTGGCGATCGGAGCGCGTCTGGCGGCATCACGAAGCCCGCACGGGCGATTCCTGACGGGATTCCTGGTGCTGGCGGTGCTGTCGTTCGTACCGGTGCTGGGCGCGTTGACGATCGCGGCGGTGTTGATCGGCGGCACGGGAGCTTGGCTCGTCAGGGCCGACGAACATGGAGGCCCCACGGACGGGGGTCGGATCGAATCCTGATCCGAACCACCTGTACCAGGGGTGGTCGAATCCCGGTTCGTGGCACCCGGCGGTGTTGACCTGCCGGCGGTGGGTCGGTACCGGCGGGACACCCGACCGGTCGATCCGTGCTTTCCTTCCCTGGATTGCTCACCCCCGTCCGTGGGGGACTGATCTACCTGTCGTCCGGTGACCGCTCCGGATCAGCACTATCACCCGGGGATTTTCGCGTTGTTTGCCACCCGGGGGACCGAGTCACCCGGTGAGTTCACGTTTTCGCCGCTCGACGAACTCCGCTAGCTCCTCTAGAACTCCCGGGGGGAGGGGCTGAGGTTCGTAGGCGCCGACCAGTTCCTTCCAGATCCGGTTGGCCCGAACGGCGGTGTCCTCCGACCCCGCCTCCAACCACGATTCGTAGTTTCTGCGATCCGAGACGAGTGGGGCATAGAACGCCGTCTCGTATCGGGCGAGAGTGTGGGGAGAGGCGAAGAAGTGACCTCCGGGACCGACGTCGGCGATGGCGTCCAGCCCGATCTCCTCGGCATCGACCGGGATGGGTTCCAGATAGGCCGCCATCATCTGACACATCTCCGCATCCACCACGAGTTTCTCGAAAGACGCGGTCAAGCCTCCTTCGAGCCAACCGGCCGCGTGGTTCACGAGGTGGGCGCCCCCGAGTACCGCTCCCCACAACGACATCTGTGACTCGTAGGCGGCCTGTGCGTCCACCGAGTTCGAGGATGTCGTGTTCGACGACCGGTACGGAAGTCCATAGCGGCGCGCCAGCTGGCCACCGATCTGGGCCGCCTTCGTGTACTCGGGCGTCCCGAACGCGGGTGAGCCCGAGCGCATGTCGACGTTGGAAGTGAACGAGCCGTACATCACCGGGACACCCCGCCGCACGAGCTGGGTGAGGGTCACGCATGCCAGCACTTCGGCGTTCTGAAGGACGATCGCCCCTGCCAGGCTCGAAGGCGCCATGGCGCCGGCCAGCGTGAACGGGGTGGCACACACCACCTGGCCCGCTTCGGCCAATGTCATCAACCCCTCCGCCATCGGGGCGTCCAAGGTGAGCGGTGAGTTCGTGTTCACGATGGCGAGGACACCCGGTGCGGTGGCCAGTCCCTCGCGGTCGGTCCCGAGAGCGATGGCCATCATGTCAATGCTGTCCGCAGCTCGTTCCCGGCCCAGGGCTACTCCCTGCCAGTTCTTGTCGAGGAGGCGGCTGGCAGCGAGGAACAGGTCGAGGTGCCTGGTTGCCGCAGGCAGATCGAGCGCTTCGAAGGGTCCTCCGCCTTCCTGGTGGATGATGTCGAGGCTGCCGATCAGGCGGAGGTAGTCGCACTGATCGGCATAGGTTCCCTGGCGCCTTCCCCGGTCGAGGTCGTGTACGAATGCGGGACCACCCACCGCCGCGAACACCACTACGTCGCCACCGAAGCGGAGATTCTTGGCAGGGTTGCGCGCTCTCAACTCGAATCGATCGGGTGCTGCTGCCACTGCATCCATGACCAGTTCCGGATCGAAGTGCACCCGCTCGTCTGTGACTTGGCATCCGGCCGAGGCGAGTAGCCGGCGCGCCGCGGGATCGAGGACTTGCATTCCCGTTTCCGACAGCAGACGAAGTGAGGCATCGTGGATCGTCTGGAGCTCGTCGTCTCCGACCGCAGACAGCGTCCCGACTCGGTTCCGCACGTTCGTCCAGTCGCGTCCCGGGCGGACCCGGGTCCGACGACGCGTCACTGCCAGAACCGGTCGATGCTGGTGTGCCAGCTCCGCTCGGCGAAGCCCTCACCGTCGAGGCGGGTGTGGAGAACGATGTCGACGTGGTACTGCAACGCGTCCGAGGCCACCCGCAGTTCCGCCTCGGCAGATGCCGTCGCCTCCGGCCACTTCAACTCGAATCTCGCCCGTCCCATCGCTCCGGCGTCTGAAGGGTCGGCAGTGTTGACAGTGACCTCGCCGTCGTAGGAGTCCTCGATCTCGCACGACCGGAACCCCCGGTACGAGTCGCCGTAGTGGGTGCGCGCAACCGTTCGTCGAGCCAATACATCGCGTTCGAAGACCCAACGCACGGATTCATCGGGTGGGGAGGGTCCTTCCCCGGCGCGGAACTGCGGTGGCTCGGCGCCATCGGCGGGCACCGTTGGTAGTTCCAAACTCGATGCAGCCCGGTCCACTTCGATGAGGACCGGTGTGGGCGGCACCCAGATGTTGGGCCAGTCGGTGGCGGCGAGGGACAACCGGAGTCGGTGGCCTTCTGTCATCCGGTAGGCGGTGGCTTCGAGTTCGACCGAGGCTTCGAGCCACTGATCCGGCTCGAGGGGACCAGGGACACGACCTCGCTCACCGGTCCCGTCGGCGGGCCAGCAGCCGCGATGCGACAAGTTGAGGAGTCCGCGGGTGATGAGAACGCTCGTGCCGTCCGGGGCGACGTCGCACAGCTTCGCGGACACGTATGCGACCGGTGCCGATGCCTTGACCAGCAGCCGGGTCACCGCATGTCCGATCAGTTCCATTGGTTCGTGGATGGGCCAATCGGTGGTCATCGACCAGGCGTCGTCTGACCGCTGATCCTCTGGCTGGCCCCACGGCAGTCCGCCCGCACAGGAGATCCACGCCGCCGCCCCGACATCGGATCGAAACGGGATCGCCTCCGTACCGGCTCCGAGAGGCAACGCTGTCGGCGATGCTCCGGCGATCGGCCACGTGTCCGATGCGCGCCATCTGCCGTTCACCGAGCCAAGGTCCGGGGCCGGCGCCGTGTACTCGCGCACGAAGACGCGGAGCGGTGCGACCTCCTTCGAGATCTCTCGTAGGTGCTCGTCGAAGAACGCCAGCATCTCGATGTCGGCGTCGATGTTGGGTCCGGGTCGGGCGGTCGCCGGGTCCTTGTGACTCCACGGGCCGATCAGGAGACGCCACGGCACGTCGAGATGCTCGACCATCCGGAAGGTGTTGTTCCGGTATCCATCGGCCCAGCCGGCGACGAGCATCACCGGACACGTGAACCGCTCAACGCCTTCCCCGTCCGGTCCGGTACGGATCGAACCTCGCCGCCAGGTGGGACCGTCGACCTGGTTTGACATCCACTCGACGACCCAGGGCGGCGTTTGCTCGATCCGTCTGCGCCACTCATCCTTCCACCCATCACCCCAGAGCGCCGGCACCGGGGGCAGCGCGTTCATCGCGATCATGTAGGTCACGTAGTCGACGACATCGAGGGCGCGCAACGCTCCGCCGGTGAAGTGGACATCGTCGGTGAAGCGGTCGTCACTCGAGTAGAAGGCACACACGGCACCGAGCTCCGGTACCCCGGCCGCTGCCATGTGCAGGGAGTTGAAGCCCGAGTACGAGGTGCCGAACATTCCGACGCGACCGGTGCACCAATCCTGGCGCGCCAGCCATCGGATGACCTGGGTGAGATCGTCGATCTCGGTGGCAGGGTACTCGTCGTCGGCGATCCCCGACGACGATCCGGTCCCCCGGAGGTCAACCCGGCACACGGCGTATCCACCCTCTCCAGCGAGCCGTTCGTAGGTGTCGGCGTATGACGCGGTGATGTCGTCCTTGCGGTAGGGGAGCGCTTCGAGCAGGCAGGGGGAGGGGGTGTCGACGGGAAGCCACAGCGAGTAGGCGAGATGTCCGCCGTCGGCGAGAGCGATCCGACCGTCGATCGAGGCACCCAAGATGGCGGCAGGCTACCCGAAATTGCGTATGTCAGTGCCGCATACGGCACTGACATACGCAATTTCAGAAGGGGGGTCGGCGTATCCTCGCCCAATGGCTCGAATTCGTGATCTTGGAGTGATGATCGGCACTCTCCCCACCGGTCCCAACAACGCCATCACCGATGTCCCGGGCGTGCTGGTCGGTCACTGCACCGTGATCCACGACGAGCCTCGAGTAGCTCGGACCGGTGTCACTGTGATATCGCCGCGCAACGACCGGATCTGGGAGGACTACGCCTTCTGCGCGTGGCACAACTTCAACGGCAATGGCGAGATGACCGGCATCCCGTGGGTCGAGGAGTCGGGCATGCTCGGGTCGGCGATCGGACTGACCAACACCCATCAAGTCGGTCTCGTGCGAGACACCTTCGTCAAGTACTCGGTCGAGTCCGGATTCACGGACGGCTTCATCCTTCCGGTGGTGGCCGAGACCTTCGACGGGTGGCTGTCGGACATCGACGCGTTCCATCTCGAAGAGAGCCACGTCCGGCGGGCGCTGGCCGCCCTCGCAGACGGGCCGGTGGCCGAAGGAAACGTGGGCGGCGGGACGGGCATGGTCTGTCATGAGTTCAAAGGGGGTATCGGCACGTCATCCCGAGTGGTGGCCGGCACGTGGACGGTGGGCGTTCTCGTGCAGGCCAACTACGGAGTGCGTCACGACCTGCGCGTCGACGGTGTCCCGGTGGGTCGGCTGATCGACGGCGACGAGGTCCCGCTTGCGTACAAAGAGCCAGGCGACATCCGGGAGGGGTCGATCATCGTGGTCGTCGGGACCGACGCGCCTTTGATTCCGGTTCAGTGTCGACGCCTCGCCCAGCGTGCCACCGTGGGACTGGCCCGGGTGGGCGGCACCGGACGCAACGGGTCGGGCGACATCTTCTTCGCCTTCGCCACAGGGAATCAACTCCCTGCTGCGACCCACGGCCTCTACCGGCTCGACATGGTTCCGCACGAGGAGTTGAACCCGTTCTTCGACGCCGTCGCAGATGCAACCGAGGAGGCCATCTTGAATGCGTTGTGTGCGGCGGAGACGATGCGGGGCCATCGCGGGAGAACGGCCCACGCCCTTCCCCACGATCGCGTCCGGGAACTGCTTGCGGGGTCTCGGTGAGCTCTGTCTTTCATCGGGCTCCGGACCTGCCCGTGGCGCTGAGCGCCGAAGGCTGCTGGATCACGGATACCGAAGGTCGTCGTTACCTCGATGCCTGCGGAGGGGCGATCGTGAACAACGTCGGCCACGGGCGCCGTGAGGTCATCGATGCGATCGCCGCCCAGATGGCACGAGTGGACTACGTGCACGCCCATTCATTCACGACGGAAGCCGTCGAACGGTACGCGGCGAGATTGGCTCCACTCGTCCCCGTATCCGACGCCAGGGTCTTTCCGGTTTCGGGTGGCAGCGAGGCGATAGAGACTGCGCTGAAGTTGGCGCGGGCGTACCACCTGGCGAACGGGGAGCCCGAACGCGACGTCGTCATCTCGAGGCGAGGCTCGTATCACGGGAACACGTTGGGGGCGCTCGACGCATCGGGCCGTGAGTCATTGCGACGCGGGTATGAACCCTGGCTCGGCCGGTTCAGTCAAACAGACCCCGTGAACGAGTATCGCTGCACCAATCCCGAGCACCCGGCCGATTGTGGAGCCTGGCACGTCCGACATCTGGAGGAGGCCATCGAGTCTGTGGGTTCAGGACGGGTGGCGGCATTCATCGCCGAACCGATCGGTGGCGCCACCCTCGGTGCCACCGTTCCACCCGCCGGCTACTGGCGAGGTGTCGCCGAGGTCTGCCGGCGGTACGGGATCCTGCTTATCGCGGACGAGGTGATGACCGGTTTCGGGCGCACCGGCCGGTGGTTCGGCCTCGAACACTTCGAGGTGGCTGCCGATGTGTTGGTTTCGGCCAAAGGGGCGTCGTCCGGGTACTGGCCGCTCGGCCTGTGTGTGGCATCGGGCTCGGTCGTCGAGATCGCGGCGCCGATGTTTGGGCACGGATACACCTACTCCCACCACCCAGGTGGGGCGGCAGCAGGGCATGCAGTCCTCGACATCATCGAGTCCGAAGACCTGGTCTCGAGGGCGGCGGCCTCGGGTGCCCATCTGCTGGCCGGGCTCGGCGAGCGTCTCGGCAGTTCGCCGTTCGTCGGAGACATACGGGGGGCCGGGTTGCTGGTAGCCGTCGAGTTCGTGGCGGAACGCGAGTCGCGGACGCCATTCCCACGGGTCGAGAGAGTTGCGGAACGAGTCCGAGCCGAATTGATCCGCCGCGGTGTGATCGGCTACCTGGTCACCGGCTGTGCCGATGGCATCGATGGCGATGCGCTCGCCTTCGGGCCTCCCCTCACGATCACCCTCGCCGAACTCGACCTGGTGTCCGACGCCCTCGCCGAGGCGATTGGCTCGGTTCTGGGGTTTTCGTCAAACTAAAGAAGGACCCGTCAGGTCCCGATCCGGATTTCGGGCTCCCTGATGGGGCCGTGCCTGATGAGTGGCGATGATTGCGATTCCATCCTGGACCTTGCGGAAGTGGCCGCCCGACGATCCGAGACGTCGCAGGTCGCCGGTGGTTTGGGTGCAAGATCTCGGATATTTCGCCTCAACAAAAGGGTGGTTGAGAGCCCCCCGATCGGAGCGGCTGGATACGATCGGCGAACAGAGCTTGGAGGAGACTCTTGCGCCGGTTCATGGCCCTCGTCATGGCGACACTCGTCGCCCTCGTCATCGCGG
>JAOUGY010000510.1 GCA_029865445.1 Acidimicrobiia bacterium
CCGAAGCTGGCCCCGGCTTCGATCCCCACCCGCGGGATGCCTTCCCCCAACACCGAGCGCCGGTACTCGTCGTCCTGGGCGAAGAACAACTCCCAGCACGGCAGGCTCACCACCCGGGCCGAAACGCCTTCGGCCGCGAGGAGATCCGACGCCTCCAACGCCAACGACACCTCGGAACCGGTCGCGACGAGTACCACATCGTCGCCGTCTCGCACCACGTACCCGCCCTTGGCGACACCACCGAGAACCCTGTCCAGCACCGGCAGGTTCTGACGGGTGAGGACGAGCGCCACCGGTCCGTCGGTCCTGTTGAGCGCCACCTCCCACGCCTCGACGGTCTCGTTGGCGTCGGCGGGTCGTATCACCCACAGATTGGGCATGGCGCGCAACGACGCCAGGTGTTCGATCGGCTGATGGGTCGGGCCGTCCTCGCCGAGGAAGATCGAATCGTGGGTCCACACCCAGATCGAAGGGGCGTCCATGAGGGCGCCCAGCCGAACCGCAGGCCTCATGTAGTCGCTGAACTGGAAGAAGGTCGCCCCGTACGGTCTCAACCCGCCGTGCACCGCCATGCCGTTGGTGATCGTCCCCATGGCGTGCTCGCGGATTCCGAATGGGATGTCTCGCGCCCCACGGTCGGCCTTCGAGAAGAGCCGATGATGATCGATCGCGGTTTTGGTCGATTCCACGAGGTCCGCGGCACCACCCACAAAACCGGCCACCCTCTGGGCCATTTCACCGAACAGCTTGCCCGAGGCGGCCCGGGTGGCGATTTCGGAGCCCGTCTCGAATCCCGGCCCTTCGAGCTCGACCTGACCGGGGTTCCACAAAGATGCCCACAATGCCGAGCTGTCCTCGTCGGCTTCATCCAGCCGGCGCTGCCATGCGGCCCGGGCGGCACGTCCGCGGTCCATCGCAGTACCGAATGCCTCGTACACACCGGCTGGGACCTGGAAGGAGAGGTCCGGATCCAGGCCGATGGCCTCCTTGGTGAGGCGTATCTCCTCCTCACCCAACGGTGCACCGTGCGCCTTGGATGTGTCGTGGGCGTTCGGCGCACCGTGGGCGATGTGGGTGCGGGCGACCACCAGCGACGGCTGGTCCTCGATGGCTCTCGCCTCGGTCAGGGCGGAGCGGATGGCGACGGCGTCGTGGCCGTCGATCTCGGCGACGTGCCATCCGATCGCCCGGAAGCGCGCTGCCACGTTCTCGCTGAAGGTGATGTCGGTGGATCCGTCGATCGAGATGTCGTTGTCGTCGTACAGATACACCAGCCGACCCAAGCCGAAGTGGCCGGCCAGCGACGCCGACTCTGCGGAAATCCCCTCCATCAGATCGCCGTCGGACACGAAGCCGTAAGTCCAGTGGTCGACGAGGTCGGGGCCAACCCTGGCGCGCAGATGAGACTCGGCCAGCGCCATGCCCACACCGGTGCCGAACCCTTGTCCCAGCGGACCCGTGGTCATCTCGATGCCCAGGTGTGCCTCCCGCTCGGGGTGGCCCGCGGTTGGCGATCCCCACTGCCGGAAGTTCCTGATGTCGTCCATCGTGAGCGGGAATCCGGCCAGATGGAGCATTGCGTACAGCAGCATGGACCCATGCCCATTCGACAGCACGAAGCGGTCCCGGTCGGGCCAGGTGGGGTCGCCGGGGTCGACGACCAGGAATTCGGCCCACAGGACGGTTGCCAACTCCGCCATACCCATGGGCATTCCGGGATGACCAGAGTTCGCCCTCTGCACGCCATCCATGGCCAGCCCCCGAATGGTGGCTGCGATCAGTGCGGTCTGTGACGGTTCGAGCATGACGGGAGGCTACCGCCGTCACGCGGGCTCAGCCCAAACGTCTCAGCCATGCCTCCGTCGTCGCTATGACCGCCTCCTGCACCTCGACCCTGTCGAGGGCGTGGACCGATCCGGGCAACACCTCCACGTCGACGGACGACGCCGCGGTGAGAAGCCTCCCGAGCCTGCCCTGCCGGGCCTGGACGAATTCCGAGTAGTCGTTCTCTTCGGACCCGTACACGACGAGGCACGGGGTGCCCCGAGACACCAGCTGCGTCAGCTGGTTCAAGAACGGTTTGGACAACCACGGAGCCGGGTCCGTCTCCCGGAAACGAGCCGTGGCCTTCTTCCATCTGGCTCTGGCGAACGCCCTCCCGATCCGGGCCATTCTCACCAATTCGGTGCGGTCTGTGAGCATCGAGAACCGGATTCGTTTCGCCCCCTCCTTCAAGTAGTCGGATGCCGAGAGGTC
>JAOUGY010000192.1 GCA_029865445.1 Acidimicrobiia bacterium
CGGGACTGGACAGTCGGCGATGGATGGAATCATTCGCGCCTCCAACGTCCTGATCGCCGGGCTCAACGTCGTCGTGGTCGGCTATGGGAACTGTGGTCGCGGTGTGGCCGACCGGGCCGACGGTCTCGGTGCCCGGGTGATCGTGGTCGAGGTCGACCCGGTTCGAGCGCTGGCGGCCGCCATGGACGGGTTCCGTGTGCTGACGGCAGATGAGGCGGCCGAGGCCGGCGACATCTTCATCACCGTGACGGGAAACAAGCACGTGCTCCGCGGCCGGCACTTCGACCGGATGAAGGATGGAGCGATCATCGCCAACGCCGGCCATTTCGACATCGAGCTTGACCTGGTGGCCCTGGGCGAGATGGCGGGAGGGAACAAACGCCAGGTTCGCAACAACCTCGAGGAGTACATTCTCGAGGGAGGTCGCCGGATCCTGGTCGCGGCCGAAGGCCGTCTTGTCAACCTGGGCGCCGCCGAGGGTCATCCGGCCGACGTGATGGACATGTCGTTCTCCAACCAGGCGCTCGCCGCCGAGTGGCTCGTGGCCAACGAGGGCAAGCTGGCACCGGGGATCTATACGCTCGACGACGAGATCGACCGGCACGTTGCCACGATCAAGCTCCAGGCCCTGGGTGGCGGCCTCGAGGTGCTCACCGCCGAGCAGGAGGCGTATCTGAGCGGCTGGCAGGAAGGAACCTGACGACTTTTCGTCACCGGGAGATCGTATGTTCTCCCGATGACGTGTTGTGCATGTCGCGAGCTGTCGCAGACGCCCGTGTGCCGTGCGTGCGTGGCCCGGCTCAGGCCGAGCCCTGATCGTCTGATCGCGGACCGCGTGGTGGTGAGGTCGGCGTTCCTTCACGAGGGCCCGGCTCGCGAATTGGTGCACAGGTTGAAGTACGACGGCATGGCCTCGGTGGCGCTCGTGCTGGCCGAGGCCATGGCGCCTCTCGTGAACCCGGGATCGATTCTCGTACCGATGCCGAGAACGATCGTTCGACGTCACCGCTACGGAGTCGACCAGGCCCGCGAGCTGGCGGTGGCGATGGCCAGACTCACCGGGTGCCGCATGGAGCGAGTCCTGCGGGTTGGCCCGATCGCCCCCCGCCACGCCGGCAGATCGAGGGACCGACGACCCGCACCCCGGTTGTCCGCGCGACGTCGGGTCGAGGGAGCGGTGGTGCTGGTGGACGACGTCGTGACCACCGGGGGCACGTTGGCGGCCGCCGCAGAGTTGGTCCCGGCCACCTGCGCCGTCACCGCGACTTCGCGGATCTTGCCTCAAGTTGGCGGCCCGAATGTCCGAAACACCAGTGACTAGTCTCTTGGAGCGCCGTTAATGGGGTCCTCCGAGGGGAAAGGCACACGAGGTGGACGTTCGACTTCACACACGCAATACGACGATCGACGACCGATTTCGGACCGTCGTCGAAGACAAGGTTGGGCATGCCGGCCGGGTGTTCGACCATGACACCACCGTCGACGTCGAGCTGACGGAGGAGCGCAATCCGAGGCGAGAGCGCTTCCGGATCGAACTCTCGACCTCGATCGCCGGACGGTTTCTGCGGGTCGCCAGCGACGCCCCCACTCCCGAGGCCGCGCTCGATGATGCGATAGACCGCTTCACCCGGCAGCTCCGGCGAACCAAGGAGCGGACGATCGATCGGGGCCGCCGGGGCGCCGCCTCTCATGCGGACGACTCCGTCACCTCCGACGAGCCGGAGGTCGTGAGGACGAAGCAGTTCGTCATGAAGCCCATGTTGATCGAGGAGGCTGCCTTGCAGATGGACATGGTCGGGCACGACTTCTTCTTCTTCCTCAACGCCACAACCCACAAACAAAGTGTCTTGTATCGACGCCGTGACGGCCGACTGGGACTGATAGAGCCAGCATGAGTAACAGAGCGACCATTTTGATCGTGGACGACGCGCCCCTCTTTCAGGCGGGACTGAGCGCGGCATTCAAGGAGGAGGGCTTCGACATCGCCGGACAGGCGGAGCGAGCCCTCGATGCCGTCGCCATCGCCCGCGACGTCAAACCGGAGCTCGTTCTGCTCGACGTGCTGATGCCGGGGATCTCCGGCCTCGAAGTGGTCGCAAAGATCATCGAGTCGTCCCCGGGAACCAAGGTGGTCCTCCTCACCTCGTCCGAGTCCGAGGAAGACTTGCTGAAGGCCATCAAGGCCGGCGCCCGGGGCTACATCGTGAAAACGACGCCGCTGCCCGACCTCGTGGCGGCCGTTCGAGAGGTTCTCCACGGAGGAGCCGTGGTGTCCCCGGCGATGGGCGGCAAGCTCTTCGACACCGTCGCTCACCTGCTGCGGCATCGAGAGCTCAACGCGACCCGGAGGCCGGCCCTGACAGGGCGCGAGATCGAAGTCCTCCAGGCGATCGCCGACGGCATGACGTCCCGAGAGATCGGCGATCTCCTGTTCATCTCGGAGAACACCGTCAAGAACCACGTCCGCAACATCCTCGACAAACTCGGCCTCCGTTCCCGTAACGAAGCCGTGATGTACGCGTTGCGCGAGGGCATGATCCGCGCTTCCTGATCGGCACCACCTCGCCGGGCGGTTCCTTCTTCGCATCTCCCTCAGATCGGTAGCATTCGGTCCCTATGTCGATTTTCACCAAGATGCTCCGCGCCGGAGAAGGCCGGGCTCTCAAGGATCTAGAGAAGATCGCGGTGGCGGTCAACGCCATCGAGACCGACTTCGAGAAGCTCTCCGACCAGGAGCTGGCCGCCAAAACCGTCGAGTTCCGCGAGCAACTGGCGAACGGTGCTGAGCTCGATGATGTGATGGTTCCGGCGTTCGCCACGGTTCGGGAAGCCGCCAAGCGTGTGCTCGGTCAGCGTCACTACGACGTGCAGATCATCGGTGGTGGAGCCCTTCACCGGGGGATGGTCGCCGAGATGCGCACCGGTGAAGGCAAGACCCTGGTCTCCACCCTGCCTGTGTACCTCAACGCTCTCGCAGGCCAAGGCGTCCATGTGGTCACGGTGAACGACTACCTCGCCTCTCGCGACGCCGAGTGGATGGGTGGCGTGCACCGGTTCCTCGGGCTCTCCGTTGGTCTCATCCAGGCGGGTCTGACGCCGGCCGAACGCCGGCCCGCGTACAACTCCGATGTCACCTACGGAACGAACAACGAGTTCGGATTCGACTACCTGCGCGACAACATGGCCATGCGCCCTCAGGACATGGTGCAGCGCGGCCATCACTATGCGATCGTCGACGAGGTCGACTCGATCCTCATCGATGAGGCCAGGACGCCGCTCATCATCTCCGGACGCGTTTCCGGCGCCGCCGATTGGTACAAGACCTTTGCGGTGGTCTCGCAAGAGCTGAAACGTGACGAGCACTACGAGGTGGACGAAGGGAAACGTCAGGTTCTCATCACCGAGGACGGCGTTGCCTACGTCGAGCGCCGCCTCAACGTCGAAAACCTCTACGACGAGGTGGCCATCGACCTGGTCCATCACCTTGAGACGTCGCTCAAGGCCAAAGAGCTCTATCACCTCGACGTGGACTATCTCGTGGACCACGGCGAGGTGAAGATCGTCGACGAGTTCACCGGGCGCGTGCTGGAGGGACGCCGCTATTCGGAGGGGCTGCACCAGGCGATCGAAGCCAAGGAGAAGGTGCACATCAAGGAGGAGAGCCAGACACTGGCCACCATCACCCTCCAGAACTACTTCCGTCTCTACGAGAAGCTCGCCGGTATGACAGGTACGGCCGAGACCGAGGCTGCCGAACTCGCCCAGATCTACGACTTGCAGGTGGTGGTGGTTCCCACCAACCGCCCGATCGCCCGCGCCGATCAGCCCGATCTGGTCTACAAGACCGAAGAGGCGAAGTTCGAGGCGGTCGTCTCCGACGTCGAGGAGCGGGTGGCTGCCGGACAGCCAATCTTGCTGGGAACGGTGTCGATCGAGAAATCCGAGCTGGTGTCCCGCCTCATGACGAAACGTGGAATCAAACACGATGTCCTGAACGCCAAACAACACGCCCGGGAGGCCGAGATCATCGCTCAGGCCGGTCAGCCCGGGTCGGTGACGGTCGCCACCAACATGGCCGGTCGTGGTGTTGACATCATGTTGGGCGGTAACGCCGAGGCGCTCGCCAAGCTCGAGCTGCGCAGGCAGGGTACCGAGGTCGATGCCGAGGACTACGAGACCAAACTCGCCGAACTGTCGCAGCGGTTCAGTGACCAGATCAAGCACGACCGCAAACGGGTCACAGATGCGGGCGGGCTGTATGTGATCGGCACCGAACGGCACGAATCTCGTCGAATCGACAACCAGCTCCGGGGCCGTTCCGGGCGTCAGGGCGACCCCGGTGAAAGCCGCTTCTACCTGTCGCTCGAAGACGAGCTGATGCGGCGCTTCCAGGGCGAACGGGTGGCGGCGATCATGGGTCGCCTGAAGATCCCCGACGATGTGCCGATCGAGCACAAGTGGGTCACGAACGCCGTGGAAAGGGCGCAGCGCCAGGTCGAGTCGCAGAACTTCGAGATCCGCAAGAACGTTCTCAAGTACGACGAGGTGATGAACAAGCAGCGCGAGGTCATATACCGTTGGCGGGCGGGGATCCTCCACGACGAGAGTACGGAGGAACTCGCGCTGGAGTGGCTCGAATCTGTCATGGAGTCCACCGTGCTCGACACCTTCGGCTCCGACACCACGCCCAATCAATGGGAGTGGGACGATCTCAACACCGCCTTGTCGCTCTACTTCCCATCGGAACTCACCAAAGAACAGTTTGGTGGCAGACCCACGCTCGATGATGTGGTCGAGCGGGCGATCGAAGATGGTCGCGCCGCCTATGAGCAGCGCAAGGAGGAGCTGGGTCCTGAGATCCTCGCCCAGGTAGAGCGTTCCGTCATGCTGACCGTGATCGACAACAAGTGGCGTGAGCATCTGGCGGAGATGGACTATCTCAGGGCCGGCATCGGATTGCGAGCCATGGGGCAGCGGGACCCGCTCACCGAATACCAGCGGGAGGCGTTCGACGGGTTCGCCGTGCTCGTCGACAGCGTGAAGAGCGACTCAGTCCGCTACATCTACAAGGCACAGGTCACCCAGCCGGAATCGGCTCCCCCTCCGCGTATCGAACCATCCCAGACTGGTCCGGTTCGCCAGGCGAGCTCGGACAAGGTCGGACGAAATCAACCTTGCCCGTGTGGGAGCGGCAAGAAGTACAAGATGTGCCACGGGGCTGCGTGAGCCGGTAACGGCTCGTGCCCTTCAAGCCCCCGATGGCGCCGTGGCCCTCGCCGATCGGGTGGCGGGCCATTCGATCTGGAGCGGCGACCTAGCGACGATTTGATACCGGCGCCCAGACCCTGGACACTGGTGATCACAGAACCTTGGAGCCCCGACATGACCGACATCACCGACCCCCGAGCAACCCTCTCCGAACTGCGGGCGCGCCTCGACGAGGCCAGGAGGTTCCTTTGACCTCGATACCAAACAGGCAGAGCTGGACGAACTGAGATCGGCGGCGGGAGCCGCCGATCTGTGGGACGACCCGAATCGGGCGCGGGCGGTCACCCAGAAGCTCAATCGATACGAGCAGTTGTTCGACCTCATCTCAGGTCTCGACAGCGCGCTCGACGACGCCGAAGTACTGCTCGACTTCGGCGACGACGATTCCCGGGCCGAGGCGGTGTCCGAGTTGGGCCAGGTTGTGGTCGAGTTGGATCGCCTCGAACTCGAGTCCCTCTACTTCGGTGAGTACGACGATCGATCGGCCATTCTCACCGTCTATGCCGGCGCGGGCGGTGTCGATGCCCAGGACTGGGCTCAGATGATGACACGCATGTACCGGCGATATCTGGAGAACCAAGGATTCCAGGTGACCGTCGACGATTGGACGGAAGGTGACGAGGCGGGCATCAAGTCGGCGACATTCACGGTTTCCGGAGACCGGGCCTACGGCGTTCTCGAATCCGAGCGGGGTGTCCACCGGCTCGTGCGCATCTCGCCGTTCGATTCGAATGCTCGGAGGCAGACGTCATTCGCCGGTGTGGACGTGGTTCCAGAGGTGGGCGATGACGTGGACATCGACATCAAAGAAGACGATCTGCGCATCGACACCTACCGATCGCAGGGAGCGGGTGGGCAGCACGTCAATACCACCGACTCGGCCGTCCGTATCACCCACCTCCCCACCGGCATCGTGGTGTCGTGCCAGAACGAACGGAGCCAGCTCCAGAACAAGGCCAAAGCGATGGCGCACCTCAAGGCTCGCCTGGCCGAACGCGCACGCGAGGAGCGGGAAGCACATCTCCAGGAGATCCGTGGCGAGCAGAACGAAGCGGGTTGGGGGCGCCAGATCAGGTCGTACGTGCTGGCGCCCTACCAGATGGTCAAAGACCTTCGCACCGATCACGAGACCGGGAACATCCAGGCGGTCCTGGACGGTGACATCAACGACTTCGTGGAGTCCTATCTGCGTTGGCGTCGCGCCCGGTACGAGGGAGCGCAATGACCGGGTTTGGCCCCCACCGCTGGTAGCCTCCGGGGGTCCCCAAGAAACATCGCGTTCGCCCCGCGCGAACGCCACGAGGGCGGTGACACAGTCGCCATACCAGCGGTTCTCTGCCCGGTAGGAACCATCCGGGAAGAGTCCGTTCAGAGGTCAAAGTGATTCGATTACAAGATGTGACCAAGGTCTACGAGGGTGGCACCGTCGCCGCCCGGGATGTGACCCTGGACATCCAGAAAGGCGAGTTCGTCTTCTTGGTCGGAGCCTCTGGTTCCGGCAAGTCGACCCTCATCAGGCTCATGCTCCGCCAGGAGCCGATCACTCGCGGGCAGATCTGGGTGGCGGGCAAAGACATCACCGCCTTGCCGAACTGGAAGGTGCCGTACCTGCGGCGCTCCATCGGCACCGTGTTCCAGGATTTCAAACTGCTCCCCAACAAGACCGTGGCCGAGAACGTGGCGTTTGCGCTGGAAGTGCTCGGGCGTCCGAGGTCGGTGATCGGTCCCCAGGTCGAGCAGGTCCTGGATCTGGTGGGGCTCGACGACAAGGGTGACCGCTACCCACGTCAGTTGTCCGGTGGGGAGCAGCAGCGTGTCTCGGTGGCCAGAGCATTCGTCAACCGGCCACCCATCCTGCTGGCCGACGAGCCCACGGGTAACCTCGACCCCGC
>JAOUGY010000511.1 GCA_029865445.1 Acidimicrobiia bacterium
TCACCGGCTCACCGAACATCGGGGCCAGCATGAGCAGGGCCGACACGAACTGACTGGATGCCGAGCCGTCGATCGTCACCGATCCACCCCGTCGCCTGCCCGGGACCACGGTCACCGGCGGGAACCCACCGGCCGACTCGACCCGGATACCGAGGTGTTCCATCGCATCGACGAGTGGGCCGATGGGGCGCCGGCGCATGCGAGGGGTCCCATCGATGGTCACGGGACCATCTGCGAGCGCCGCGATCGCCGTGACGAACCGGGCAGTCGTCCCCGATGCAGCGGCATCGAGGACTTCATCCGGGGCGGTGAGCAGTCCCCCGGTCCCCAGGACCAGCCAGGGGTCGTCGTTGTCGTCGACCATCACACCCAACCCGCGGAGGCAGTTCCGCATTGCCACGGTGTCATCGGCTTCGAGACAACCGGACAGGTGGCTCACTCCCCCACCGGCGAGCGCTGCCACGACAAGGGCTCGATTCGTGAAACTCTTCGACCCCGGGGGCCGCACTACCGCATCGATCGCCCCGGAGATGGGCTCCACCACTCTGTGCATCGGGGTCGATCCTAAATGCACTCCCGGGGGGCCGGATGTGTTTGTAGCGACGGGAGATACCATCCGCTCGGATGCGGAGAGCCATGATCGCCACAGCGGCCGTACTCGCCCTTGTGACGGGGGGAGTCATCGCGTGGTTCGCCATCGACTCAGGTGGTGCGGTCGACGAGGTCGGACCGAACGTGACCCTCGACGGGAAGGCCATCGGCAGGACCGATGTGACCTCCCTCGACGCCCATCTCAGAGCACGTGCCGAAGAGATCGCCGGTACAGCCGTGACGATCTCGTTCGGCGGCTCGCGGGTCGAAACGACCATGGGAGCTCTCGGGGTCGAAGTCGATGAGGAGGCCACGAAGGACGCTCTTCTGTCCGTGGACCGCTCGGGGCGTTTCTTCCCCCGGTTGTGGTCATGGGTGTCGGGTATGTGGGAGCCACGCTCGGTCGAGACTGTGTGGAATCTCGATCCCCAACGTGCAGCCGATCACCTCGACTCGCTTCCGGAATCGGTGGTGGCGGTTCCTGTGGAACCGAGCGTGATCGTGACCGGTGATGGAGTGCAACCGGAGCCCGGGAGTGATGGCCTCAGGCTTGACTCGGCAGTGGCCGCTCTCGAACTGGAGCGGCGCATCAGGCCCGGCGTGGCGCTCGAACTGGAAGTGGACACGAAGCCCATCCCACCTCAGGACACCGACGAGGTAGCTGAGCAATTGGCAGCAACCTTGAATGCGACCGTCCGCGGTGGTGCCACGGTGCGGTTGCTCGGGTCGGTCGGGCGAATGTCGGAGGTGACACTGCTCGGAGCGCTCGAGGTCTCTGGACCGGTCTCAGATCCGGTGGTGACGTTCAACCAAACCGAGCTGCAGGACGCACTCCTCGGCTTGTTCGCGAACGTCACCCGTCCCGGCGAGGCCCCGACGTTCGGTGTCGACGAAGAGGGTCGGCCGGTGGTCGAGCGGCCCGGCACGCCGCCTCAAGGGTGCTGCGGAGTCGATGCCGGCGACGTTCTCATCTCCGCTCTGGAGGGCGGGCAACGGGCCTTGGTGGAGATCCCACCGGCACCGGTTGGCGATCCCACACTCGAGGCCTGGGCTCGAGGTGACGGCATCGTAGAAGTGGTGGGAGCTTTCACGACTCAACACGCGTGCTGTCAGTCGCGGGTCACCAACATCCATCGAATCGCCGACTTGATCCAGGGTCGATATCTGGCGCCCGGCGAGACGTTTTCGGTCAACGACTTCATCGGTGAACGGACTACGGAAAAGGGGTTCGTGGCCGCCGGGGTCATCGAACGTGGGCGATTCACGGATGATGTGGGTGGCGGCATCTCCCAGTTCGCCACCACCCTGTTCAACGCAGCCTTCTTCGCAGGGCTGGACCTGGACGAATACCAGAGCCACTCCATCTACATCTCGCGGTACCCCTACGGGCGGGAGGCGACGCTCTCGTTCCCCAAACCCGATCTTGTCATCACGAACAGCACTCTCTATCCCGTGTTGCTGTGGCCCACGTACACCGATACGTCCATAACGGTGTCGATCTACTCCACGCGGCACATCGACGTCGAGGAAACTGGCCAGGATCAGCGACCATTCAACCGGTGTACGGACGTGGAAACATTCCGGGCGCGGACATACCCGGACGGCACGACTCTCGAGGACTCTGTCGTCGCCCGCTACAGGCCCGGGGAAGGGCTGGAC
>JAOUGY010000193.1 GCA_029865445.1 Acidimicrobiia bacterium
TCCCCGAGCCTTGACACGTTGACCTGCTGACCTGCTGACCTGCTGACTCGGCCCGCAGGGCCGCCGGCCGCCGGCCGCCGACTTTTCTGGTCGGCTCTGAGGCCGTATACTCTCTCCGTTCCCCTTTCCAGAGGTTTGCCCATGTATGCCATCATCCGCACCGGCGGGAAACAAGCCAAGGTCCGCCCGGGTGACGTCATCGATGTCGAGTTGCTGAAGACCGATGACGAACAGGTTTCGTTCACACCCTTGCTCGTCGTGGACGAGTCTGGCAACGCCATCACGACCAAGTCTGCGCTGGTCGGAATGCCCGTGACCGCCAAGGTTCTCGGCGAGAGCAAAGGTCCCAAGATCGACATCTTCAAATACAAGGCCAAGACCGGGTACCGGCGCCGCATGGGACACCGGCAGCGTTACACCCAGCTCGAGGTGATGTCCATCGGTGGAGCAGGCGCTTCCAAGAAGCCGGCACCTGCACCCCAGGCCGAAGAAGAGGAGTGAGCCATGTCGAAGACCAAAGCCGGAGGTTCCTCGAAGAACGGGCGTGAGTCGCATTCCAAGCGGCTCGGGCCCAAGGTGTTCGATGGTCAGTCCGTGAACGCCGGAGCCGTCATCGTCCGTCAGCGCGGCACCCGCATCCATCCTGGTGCCAACGTCGGCCGCGGGAGTGACGACACCCTCTTCGCTCTCGTTCCCGGAACCGTCAAGTACGGCTCCCGGAACAATCGCCGCCTCGTCGACGTCATCACCGACTGAGCGCCCCCGGTCGTGTTCGTCGACCGGGTTCGCGTCCATCTCCGCGCCGGTGCCGGTGGTGCCGGCGTCGTGAGTTTTGTGAGACAACGCGGCAAGCCGCGTGGCAAACCCACGGGCGGTTCCGGGGGGAGCGGCGGGTCGGTGATAGTCGAGGCGGACCCATCGATCGCTACGCTTCTGAGTTATCGGCGCAACCCGCATCACGTCGCAGGAAGCGGCAGCCACGGCCAGGGCGATCTCAAGCATGGCCGGCACGGAGACGATCTCGTCGTCCGGGTGCCGCTGGGGACCGTCATCCACGACGATGGAGGCACGCTCCTTGCCGACCTCGTGAGTCCGGGCCAGAGCGTAAAAGTGCTCGACGGGGGGAGAGGCGGCCGGGGCAACGCCGCGTTCCTCTCTCCAAAGATGCGGGCACCCTCCATTTGTGAGCAGGGCGAATACGGGGCGGAGGGTTGGTTCACCTTCGAAATGAAACTGCTGGCCGACGCGGCCCTGGTGGGATTCCCGAACGCAGGCAAGTCGACCTTCATTTCTGCGGTGTCGGCTGCGAAGCCGAAGATCGCCGACTATCCATTCACCACTTTGGAACCGAACCTGGGTGTCGTGGAGATCGATGGCCGCCAATTCGTCCTCGCCGACATCCCGGGTCTGATCGAAGGCGCCGCTCGAGGCAAGGGGCTCGGTCACGAGTTCTTGCGTCACGTCGAGCGTGCCCGCGTGCTGGTGATCCTCTTGGACCCATCGCCGATCCAGACCGAGTCGCCCGAGCGGCAGCTGGACGTCCTCGTTTCGGAGCTGGAGGACTTCTCTCCGGAGCTGGGCAGACGTCCCCGATTGCTGCTCATCAACAAGTCCGACTCAGTGTCCGAGTTGCCGGACATTCCCGGGGCGCACGCGGTGTCGGCGGTTACCGGCGCCGGTGTCAAAGCCGCTCTGCACATGATCGCCGACCTCGTTGGTGATGCGAGACGGGATGCTCCCGAGCGGGAGGGATACGTGCTTCACAGGCCCGCAGGGGAGGGGTTCACGCTGCGACGTGAGAACGACACCTGGATCATCGAGGGCCTCGCCGCGGTCAGGGCCGTCCGGTTTGCGGACCTGACGAACCCGCAAGCCGCCGAACTGGCGGCCCGGCGCCTCCGCCAACTGGGTGTCGACCAGGCTCTCGCCGATGCCGGCGCCATGCAGGGGGACCTGGTGCAGATCGGAGAACTGGAGTTCGAGTACGTCCACCCTGAACTCTCGGAAGAGGAGTGATGCGGTACCCGATCGCCTCCGCAGGGCCGATCGTTGTAAAGGTCGGGTCGTCGAGCCTCACCGGCGTCGACGGAATCGACGAAGTCGCCATTCGCCGGATCGTCGATCAGGTCTCTGACGCGTGGGAATCCGGTCGCGGCGTGGTGCTGGTGACTTCGGGCGCCGTGGCCGCCGGCCTCCCGGCGTTGGGGCTCACGACGCGGCCCCGTGACGTCGCAGGACTGCAGGTGGCGGCGGCCGTCGGCCAGGGGCGGTTGATGGCCCGCTACATCCAGTTGTTCTCGGAGCGAGGCATCGTGGCGGGACAAGTGCTGTTGACGAGGGCGGTGTTCGGCGACCGGGAGCAGTACCTCAACGCTCGGCAGGCTCTCGAGCGGATGATCGCCCGGCGCATTGTTCCGATCGTCAACGAGAACGACACGGTCGGTATCGAAGAGCTTCGCTTCGGCGACAACGACCGCCTGGCGGCGCTCGTGTCGCACCTCACGTCGGGTGCGGTCTTGGTGCTCCTCACCGACACCGATGGCCTCCTCACCGCAGACCCGCGCCGGAGTGAGGACGCCGCACTGGTGTCGGCGGTCCGTCACACCGACGAGATCCTCGACCGGCTGGCGGCGGGAGGCGCCGGACCTCTGGGGTCGGGCGGAATCGCCACGAAGGTTGCTGCTGCTCGGATCGCCGCGTGGTCCGGAATTCCCACGGTGGTCACCTCGGCCTCGGACCCAACGGCGCTCCGCCGGGTTCTCGACGGTGAGGACATCGGAACATGGGTGGGACCCCAGGACACGCGCCTGCCCGCACGCAAACTGTGGATTGCGTTCGGTCAACCGGCGGAGGGATCGATCACAATCGACGATGGAGCCGTGCGTGCGATCATCGCCCAGGGACGGTCGTTGTTGCCGGTCGGTGTCAAACAGGTCGATGGTGAGTTCGGAGCCGGCGCTGCGGTGGAGGTCAAGGGGCCGGACGCCGCCCTGGTGGCGAAGGGCGTGACACGTCTCGGGGCTTCGGAACTCCGGAGGGCCGCCGGTCTCAAGACGACTGAGGCCGGTGGGCTGGCGATCCACCGTGACGACCTCGTGGTGCTCGCGGGGTGAACTTCACGCCTCTGGATTGAGTTTCCGCCACCGGGCCCTGGCCCACAAGACGCCCCCCAGGATCACCATGAACGCGGCCATCGCCAGGAGGACCGGGTCCGCCCCCGGTACGGCGATGGGGCGGGCAGGTTCGATCAGGCGAACGGCTGTGGCGTCCACATAGGTGTCGCCGCCCCGTTCGGGATCCGCATGGTGGAACACGCCGGTCACTTCCACGATGGGCCCTCGCACGCGGTAGCCCCCGGGCGGACCCCACGCTTCGTCGACCGTGCCCGTCGGGAGGCGAACACCGATTCCGGTGTTCGTCCCGGATGGTTCGCCACGCTCGAGGAGGGGGGTGTCGGCGTAGGTGTCGTCGTTGATCTGGATCCAGATGTCGTCGGCCCGGTAGCCGTAGTCGCCGATGATCTCGCCGCGGATCGTGACCTCGCGGTCGTCGAATCGCTCTGGTTCGGCGTCGAGTTCGGCAGTGCCGACGAGTGCATGGCTCGGGTTGAGCATCAGGCTCAAAACGAGGAGGAGCCTCATTCGCCGGCCACCGTCGACCAGACGAAGCCTGCGAGGGCGAAGGCGGCGATGAACTCGAGCCGGCCGATCCACATCTGGAAGATCATCGTGAGTTTCATGATGAGGGGCATCGCCGGCGACGTGACACCGACTGAGAGTCCGACTGCGGCCGCGGCGCTCACGGATTCGAACAGCGACTCCTGGAGGCCGTACCCATTGGCGATTCCGACTGCCGCGCCAAAGAGGTACAACCCAACGTAGAGGAGCGACACGGTCATCACCGACTGTGCCAGTCTTGCGTCGAGACGCTGGCGGCCGTACTGGGTGTAATTGGCTGGCATCACGGTGTGCTCGGGGAGGAGTGCCGCCTTCACGGTATCGATCAGAGCGCGTACCGTCAGCCCGATCCGAAGAGATTTGACACCTCCCGCGGTCGACGAGCTCATGCCTCCCAGGGCCATCGCCACCGCCATTCCGGCAAATGCCAGCCCTGACCATCGGCTCAGCTCGGCGGATGACACCGTGGCGAAACCGGTGCCTGTGTGCGCGGAAACGACCTGAAACAGACCTCTTCGCACAAGCCCGGACGGGTCGGCGTAGATGGCGGTGAGACCGATGAGCGTCACGACGATAGTGATCCCCATGGTGATTGCGAGTGTCCGGACCTCCAGGTTGCGCACGAGCCCTCGCCGCTTCGTCCAAATGGCATGGTGAAGGCCGAAGCTCATTGCTCCAGCGACCATGAGCACCGCGATGATCACCTCGTACAGGGCGCTGTGGTAGTACGCAATCGACGTCGACTGCGGGCTGAAACCTCCGGTGTCGAAGGCCGCCATGAACACCGCCAGCGCATGGAAGAGTGACCGGTCGAATGTGAAACCCTGCCCGATCACACCATCGATGGTGAGGGCGGTGACTCCGAATATGAGGTGAACGATCGAAACGAGCCAGATGAAGCGCGCCGTGGACCCCACGGACGGAAAGATGCGGTCGTCGCGTCCTTCCGCTTGGTAGAGGCTCAACGCGCCCGACGCTGAGAAGAATGTCAGGGCGGCCAGAACGATGCCTTGACCACCCAGGAACTGGATCGTGTGGCGCCACATGTTGGCGGCGTCAGATAGGTGGTCGAGATCCTCGATGACGGCCAAGCCGGTGGTGGTGACACCCGACATGGCGTCGAAGTAGGAGTCGATCCAGCTGCCGTAGTG
This sequence comes from Acidimicrobiia bacterium, assembly GCA_029865445.1. Classification (GTDB taxonomy): domain Bacteria; phylum Actinomycetota; class Acidimicrobiia; order Spongiisociales; family ZC4RG35; genus JAOUGY01. Next base: position 4,829 of record JAOUGY010000193.1, read on the forward strand.
CCCCGACAGGTACAGCGGAATGGTGGCGACGGCAGGGACCACCAGCCACGTGAGAGCCACGACGACGAGCCCGTGGCTCCAGTCCACCTTGGTGCGGCGACCCGGGTCGATCAGCTGTGCCGCTCCCGCCGCCAGGATGCAGAACCCGATCATCACGAGAACATGACTGGCAGGAGCCCATTCGCGGCGGGCCAGCGCCCATCCCAGGGGGAGGAGGCCGGCGAGGGCCACCACGGCCAGAATTCGGCCCAGGTCGTGGGCGATGAACTTCAGGTCGTGTGCGGAGGGACGGAGGAGCATCAGGTGAGGCCGGTCACGGCCAGGGCGATGATGGCAGCGAAGAGGATCAGCGTGAGAACGGCTCCGATCTCGATGAGGAGCCCGCGCGCTCCACCGGAAAAGGACCCTCGGGTGATTCTGCCTCGCAGCATGGGTTCATGGCTCCCGTTCGAATGCGGGCCCGTCGACCGACGCGTCGACGAGCGCAGCCCGAACCTCATCTTCGCCGTCGAGCCTGGACACCACCGTGACCTTGTCGCCTCCGGTGAGGACGAAGGCGCCTGACGGGATGAACACGTCGTCACCTCTCTCCACTGCCACGAAGACGGTCTCGTCTGGCAGCTTGAGCTCTGACACCACACGGCTGGTGTTGGATTCGGGGATGTCGATCTGATACACGCTGACCTCCCCCCGGGCCAGGAGTGCCACGCGGACCAGTTCGGCGAACTCCAGCTCCTGAGATATCACCTGGGCGAGCAAGTCGGTGACCGAAACCACCGGGATGTCGAGGGCATCGAACGTGGCGCGATTCCTGGGGTCGTTGAGCCTGGCGAGCACCTTGTGGACTCCGTACGCGGCTCGCACCAACTGGCAGGCCACCAGGTTGTCCTCGTCGATACCGGTGACCGCTACGAACAGGTCGGTGGATCGGATCTCGAGTTCTTCGAGGAGCGTGAGGTCGGTTCCGTCGCCTTCGATGGCCAATGCGCCGGTTTCCTCTGCCACCTCTTCGGCGTGTGCCCGGTTCCGTTCGATGACGATCACGGCGTGTCCGGTTGCCCTGAGCTCGCGGGCGAGGAATGATCCGACTTTTCCACCACCCATCACCAGGACCCGCATCAGTGGTCCTGGTCTTTCAGGAAATGCGCGATCCGTCGTTTGACGCCTTCGCGAGCGGCCGCAACCACCAGGTCTCCTGTGTGGAGTTCGAAGCGGCGGCCGGGGATGAAGGTGTGGTCTCCGCGCCGCACTGCGGCGACTCGGAGCTTGTTGCGGATCTCGATGTCATCGATCGTCACGCCGTGGGCCGCATCATTGAGGGTGAATTCGACGACCTCGACGTCGCCGTCGGTGAACGTGACGTGATAGGCGAATTCCTGGTCGACGACCTGTTCGAAGATCACGTTGGCGATCAGTTTGGTCCCCGTCACGTGGTGGATTCCGAGTGATCGGTACGACTCTTCTCGTGCCGGGTCGTAGAGGCGGGCGATCGCCCGTTCCACCCCGAACACGTTCTTGGCGACCTCGACGGCCATCAGGTTGGCATTGTCGGAGTCCGTGACGGCGACGAACGTGTCTTCGGGTTGTAGCCCCGCTCGCCTCAGGATGTCGACGTCATAGGCAAGGCCGAGCAGGGTTGCGCCATTGAACGACTTGCCGAGGCGCTCGAGCGCTGCCTGTCGACTGTCGATGACGGTCACATCGTGCCCGTCATCGGCGAGCCAGCCTGCAAGCGTTGATCCAACGCGGCCGGTTCCGGCTATGACGACGTGCATCGGGCATCCTCCACGAACGCTGAAAGATAGTCCACCGGGAGCCTCCGACCGTTACGTCTGTCATGTCACGGTGCGCAGGGTTCAGCGACGCCAGAGATCCCGGGTGAACAGGAGGGCAACCGGGAAGATCTCGAGCCGGCCGACGATCATGAGGAACGAGAGCAGCCAGCGGCCGAGTGGCGGTATAGCCAGGTAGTGCAGAGATGGGCCCACGTCGCCGAGGCCGGGTCCGATGTTGCCGAGTGAGGCGGCGACTGCGCTGGTCGACGTGATGAGGTCGAGACCTTCCGACAGATTGGCGTCGATGAACGAGAGGGCGAACACTCCCGTCATGAAGATGAACATGTAGAACAGGAAGAACGATTGGACGCTCTGGACGATCTCGTCCCGGACCGTGTCTTTGCCGAACCTGAGCACGAACACGCCCTTGGGGTGGACGAGGCGACGAATGTCGGCCGATGCCGCCTTGGTGAGAATGCCCACCCGGAAAACCTTCACTCCACCCGCCGTCGACCCGGCCATACCTCCCAGGAACA
>JAOUGY010000512.1 GCA_029865445.1 Acidimicrobiia bacterium
GAGGCCGGGTTGAACTTCTATGCCGTGCACCACGGGTCGGGTCTCAAGTTCCGGGTGTTCAAAGGCATCTCCCAGACCGTGAAAGAAGCGAAGTTCGGCTTCTGGGAGGGGATGCGTCGGCGCCGGTCGATGTTCTGGGAGGTGTTGTCAGCGGCCTGGGACCTGCAATGGAACGACCTTCCCGCCACCGATCGGGCCCGGCGGGCCGCTGCCGGGATGGCGGCACTCACTGCCACCGGCATGCTGCTTGGCCTACTGCTGATTGCCGCCGGGTTCGCCGGTCCCGTCTCGTTCTTCAACAGCCTCTTCGCGGAGGAGTTGTCAGAGGATCCGACCGCTCCGCTGGCTCGATCCGTGCTGGCAGTCGTCTCGGCCCTCGGAGCCACCGCCGTGATCGGTGCCGGCATTGCGATCCTCGCCGCAAACGCGCTGTTCTTCGTGCGGAACCTGGCCCGGTTGGTGACCATCGGCAGAGTTCGCGAGCAGACGTGAACCGGTTCTTGGCGGCGGCCGGGCCGTTCGCCCCGCTACTGGTCTTCCTGCTCGCCTCGGCGGAAAGCGCCGCCTTCATGGGACTGTTCGTCCCCGGCGAACTCGCCGTGATCCTCGGAGGCGTAGCGGCCGGTACCGGGTCGGTCTCGTTGTGGGTGATGATCCCGGCAGCCGTCGCTGGAGCCATCGTCGGTGACTCGATCGGCTATCGGCTCGGCAAGACTCTCGGTCCGTCGCTCCTGCACCGGAAGCGGCTGGCCAAGCTTGCCCGGCAGATGGACCGGGCCGGCAGCCTCTTGTCTCAGCGCGGATGGTGGGCGTTGGTCGTCGCCCGATTTGCCTCGGTGCTGCGAGCGGTCGTGCCGTTCGCTGCCGGCATCGGCAACATGGCTTACCGCCGGTTCTTGCTCGGCAACGTGATCGGCGGCGTCGCCTGGGGCACAACCTTCACCCTGGTTGGGTATTTCGCCGGCGCAAACTACCCAAGAGTCGAGAAATGGTTCCGCACCGGAGGCCTCGCCGTCGCCGGCATCGCACTGATGATTGGCGCCATCGTCTGGCTCACTCGCTGGACCCAACGCCACCAAGACGCAGTGCTAGCAAGGGTGCATCGCTTCACCCGCATCCGCCCCATCCGCTGGCTCACGGCTCAAGTGCGGCGCCCTCATCTCGGCGGCATCACCCTCACCTTGACGGGAGCAGCCATCGTCGGGGGCGCCTGGGTGTTCGGCGGGCTCGTCCAAGACATCCTCGGGAGCGAGGAGTTCTTCTTCTTCGACCTCGCCACCATCCGCTACCTCACCGACCACCCAATCGACCCACTGGTCGCCATCGCCCGCGCCGTCAACGCTGCCACCGATGCCCGCATCCTGCTTCCGCTCTCTGCAATTGCAGTCGCGGCGGCACTCATCCGGGGACCCATACGTCGCGCCGCCACCCTGCTCGCCTCCATTGCCGGCCAGTGGGCCATCATCGAAGTCTCCGAAGCGCTCGTCCGTCGCACGCCACCCGACGCCATACCTCTGGCTCCCCGACTCGACTACGGATTCCCCTCCGAACAGGTAGCACTCGTCACCGCCATCGCCGTCGCCGCCGCGTGGGCATGGAACCGAACGAGCTGGCAGACCACCATCCGCCGATACGGAATCGCCACCCTCACCATCACCGCAGCCGGAATCTCGAGAGTCGTCCTTCTCATCGAATACCCAAGCGACACCATCGCGGCCGCAGCCATAGCCACTGTCTGGACACTCATCGTCCACCTCGCCCTCACCCCACCAAGGAACCAGCCGGACGAGCCCACGATCTACTGATCCCCAACCCTCAACGCGACACCGACGGCCTCCTCACACGGGTCCGCGCCGTGACCATCATGACCCGTGCCCGACGCGGCATCAGGTCACCGGGAGCAGCCGTCTGTCCGGGACGCCTCTCCCCACTGTCGAAGACGGGCGGGACAACCAGAAACGGCCTCTGACCTGGCAGTTCGCCGCGAGCAGCACGCACCTGCGTGCCGTACCCGGCTTCGACGACGCCGCCCAATGACCGACATCCACGGACCGAATGAGCCCGTGATGTGGTCGCGGCTAGCCGACGAGCCGAAACTGAGAATGACGCGACTAGGCCGAATTCCTTGTGCTACAGGGGCTTTTCGGGCTCTCCGCGATGGAGTGTGGGGTGCTGTGAGTTCCGGGGGCTGATTCCGAAATCCACTGACGCGGCGAAGGGTCTCGTCATTGTGCGGATTG